>JANMCS010000258.1:0-4106 GCA_031361405.1 Betaproteobacteria bacterium | reverse complement strand
GACGATCATCGTGTCGATCAGCTTGGCGTCGCCCATCCGGAAACCGTCGCGCGACCCCAGCAGCACGTGCGGCGAGGCGCTCATGTTTTCCTGGCCGCCGGCCACCACAATGTCGGCATCGCCGCAGCGCACGGCCTGCGCAGCCAGCATCACCGCTTTGAGGCCCGAGCCGCAGACCTTGTTGATCGTCATTGCAGGTACTGAATCGGGAATGCCGGCCTTCAGCAGCGATTGCCGCGCCACGTTCTGTCCGCTGCCCGCGGTGAGCACCTGGCCCAGGATCACTTCGGAAACCAGATCGGGCGCAACGCCCGCGCGGGCCAGCAAGGCGCGGATCACGGTGGCGCCGAGTTCTGGTGCGGGCACCTTGGCCAGTCCGCCGCCGAATTTTCCGATTGCCGTGCGCAGCGCGCCGACGATGACGATGTCACTCATGAGTCGATCCTCCGAAGGCTTCCGCGGCAACATGCGCGGATCGCGAAAGGTTCATCTTAGCGCAGCGGCCGGTGGCACCGATCAAGGCCTGATGATTCGCCCCCGGCGCGCCGCGCGCGCAGGGGTCATGCCTTGGCCAGCACGTACAGGCCCGGCGCCGGTTCAAGCGCCGGGTGGCGGGCATTGCCGGCGGCGGCCGGGGCCGCGCGCATCGGCCCGGCGTGGGCGGCGAGCCAGGCCGTCCAGTGCGGCCACCAGCTGCCCGGGACCGCCTCCGCCCTCTCCAGCCACTCCTCGGGCGCATCGGTCAGCAGATCGTTGCTCCAGTAGTTGCGCTTCACCGGCACTGGCGGATTGACCACGCCGGCGATATGCCCGGACGCGCCCAGCACGAACGTGCAGTCCCCGCCCAGCAGCCTCGTGCTCTTGTACGCCGAGCGCCACGGCACGATGTGATCGTCGCGCGACGCGTAGATGTACGTCGGCACGACCACGCGATGCAGGTCGACGGTTGCGTCCGCCATCGTCAGCGCGCCGCGTTCGCGCAAGCGGTTGTCGAGGTACAGGTTGCGCAGGTAGTAGGCGTACATCGGGCCCGGCAGATTGGTCGAGTCGCCGTTCCAGTAGAGCAGGTCGAAGGCCGGAGGTGTTTCGCCCTTCAGGTAGTTGCCGACCACGTAGTTCCAGATGAGGTCGTTGGCGCGCAGGCTGGCGAAGGCGTTGGCCAGGTCGGCGCCGGGCACCCGCTGGCCGGCCAGCAATTTTTCTTCGCGCGATTCGAGGAATTGGCGCGTCACATAAACGCCGATCTCGCCGGGATCGGCGAAGTCGAGCATCGTGGTCAGCAGCGTGGCACTGGCCACCGTCGCATCCTTGCGCGCCGCCAGCACCGCCAGCGCGGACGCGAGCAACGTGCCGCCGACACAGAAGCCCAGCGCGTTGACCTGCTTGCTGTCGCCGACGTCCTGTGCCACGCGCAGCGCGGTAATGACGCCTTGCTCGATGTACGCGTCCCACGTGACGCCGCCGAGCTCTTCGGGGATGTTGCGCCACGACACCAGGAACACCGTCTGGCCTTGCGCCACCGTATGGCGTACGAAGGAATTCGCGGGCTGCAGGTCGAGGATGTAGTACTTGTTGATGCAGGGCGGGATGATGACCAGCGGCCGCTTGTGCACCGTGGCCGTGGTGGCGTCGTACTGGATGAGTTCGATCAGGTCGTTGCGGTAGATGACGCGACCCGGCGTCAGCGCGAGATTGCGGCCGACGGCGAAGGCCGCTTCGTCAGTCATCGTGATGCGGCCGCGCTCGGTATCGCCGGCCAGGTTGCGCAAGCCCTGCACGATGCTGGCGCCGTCGGTGGCAATGGCGCGCGCGAGCACATCCGGATTGGTGGCCGGGAAGTTGCTGGGCGCGATCGCGTCGAGATATTGCCGCGTGGCGAACTCGAGCCGCTGCCGCTCGGTGGCAGGCACCGGGGCGATATGGGTCATGCCGCGGCAATATTCGGCGTAGAGGAGATACCACTGCTTGACCAGCGCGTAGTACGGCTGGTCGCGCCACGCCGCCGAGCTGAAGCGGCGGTCGCCGGGCAATGGTGCGACGACCTCGGGCACTGCCGCGCCCGCGCTTGCTTCCACGGTGGCCTTGAGCAGGGCTTCCACCTGCGGCGCCAGCCGCGCGTTGAGCGTGGCCAGCGCGGCGGTGTCGATGGTCACCGGCAATGGGCCGGCGGCATCAGGGGCAGCGTCCGCGGCCGGCGGCGGCATCGTGGGCGCGCTCCACCACTGCGCCCATTGCCGCTGCGCATCCTGCCAATGCGTCGCCAGTCCCGGCCAGGTGGAGGGGTCGCGCATATCGAGAGGAGCCATGTTCCGGTTGCGAAAGTCGGGCGCGTCGCCGATGCGATACGCGAGTAGGCGATGGTATCGTGACCACGCAACTTCCTCAACAACGCAGGATCGCGCCCGCGGTGGTACGCGCTGCGTGTCAGTGCGCGAGGAAGAGGTGGGTGCCGCCGATGCTGGCAACGCCCAGCAGGATGAATGTCATCTGCTTGGCCGTTTCAACCGGCTCGGCGCGACGATGCAGGCTTGGAATCAGGTCGGCCACGGCGACGTAGAGGAGGCTCGCGGCGGCCACGGCCAACACCGTCGGCAATGCATTCTGCAGGTCCGCCAGCGCCAGGTAACCGGCGAGCGCGCCGATCACCGTCGCGAAGCCCGTCGCGATGTTGAACGCAAAGGCCCGTCCGCGCGAAAATCCGGAGTGGATCAGGATCGCGAAGTCGCCGACCTGCTGCGGCACTGCGTGCGCAACGATCGCGATGGTGGTGGCGACGCCAAGCCGCACGTCGGCCAGGAAGGCCGCCGCAATCACCACGCCGTCGCAGAAATTGTGGACACTGTTGCCGATCAGGATCATGAGTCCGGAGCGGCCGCCGTCGTCGTGGCCGTGCCCGTGCGCATGCAGCGCGTGATCGTGTTCGGATTCCTCCACGTCATCACGATGGTCCTCGTGGCCGTGCGAGTGCCGCCACAGCACCAGTTTTTCAAGCAGGAAGAAGGCCAGCAGTCCGCCCAGCACCGTGACCATCACCCGCTCGGGGCTGCCGGCCTCGAGCGCATGCGGCAGCAGCTCGATGAAGACCGCCCCCAGCAACGCACCCACCGCAAATGACACCAGGCGCGAGATGGCGCCGACGCCAAGTGCCAACGTGACCGCGGCGGCGAGCGTGGACAGCACGCCGCCCGCAAGCGCAGCGAGCAGGGTGTAGGCGAATGGAGTCACAGGTTGGATGGTCGGCGCGGCGTGCGTTGGCGGTCCGGTGCGGCACCACCGCATGGTGCAGGTGGTCGGCCCAACTGCAACAAGGTTGCATTATAGCGCCGCGTGGGCGCGGCACAGCGATGGGCAGGCGTGTGTCCGCGCGGGCATGGCCGTGCCCGCGCATGGCACAATCAACGGATGCAATGGCACCTGCGCAATGGCATCATCGCGGCCACGTTCATCGTCGCTGCGTCCGCGCCGGCATTCGCCGCGAACGCGAACGCGGATGCGGATGCGGATTCGGATGCAGCTCCCGCAGCGCGCGCAGCGCGCGCCGAGGTGCAGATCGGCCTATGCGCGCCGCTTGCCGAGGTGGCGGCTGCGCTCAAGCTGCGGGCACCCGGTCCGGTGACCACCACCTGGCTCTTCGACGATGCCGGCTTGAACCTGCTGCGCCGCGGGCTGCGGCTGCGCCTGCGCATCGAGGCTGACAACGCCGATCTCACCATGAAGGTGGCAAACCAGGATTGCGCGCGGCTTCCGGCCACTGCAATTCCGGCGGGCCAGGGCAAATGTGAACTGGATATGCACGGCGCGTCGATGACCGGCTCCGTGTCGCTGTCGCAACCGCTGTCGCGCGCGCAGGCCGAGGCGTTGGCAGCGGGAACCGTTCGCGTGCAGGACGCGCTGTCGCCAACGCAGGTCAATTTCCTGCGCGACGTGGAGCGCGGTGGGCCGCTGTCGGCCGCGTTGTTGCCGTTGGGGCCGCTGGCAATCACCACGCAGCGCGCGGCCGATCGCAGCTATGCGGTCGATATCACGACGTTGCCCGGCGGCGAACAGTATCTCGAAGTCACGCGCAAGGTGGCCGTCGATCAGGCCGAGCGCACGCGGCATCGCCT
>JANMCS010000249.1:0-3640 GCA_031361405.1 Betaproteobacteria bacterium | reverse complement strand
TCGGGCGTGGTCACGCTGCCGAATTCGGCGACGTTGCCCGGGCCCACCATGCCGATTTCGCTGCGCAGCGTGTCGTGAAAACCCACCTGGCTCACCATCGCCGCAAAGAGTTCCGGCGCGTCGATGATCGCATTGCCGGCGGCGACACTCCCGGCACTGCCGCCGGTGATCGCGAGGCGCGATGGCGTCGTCCAGCCCGTTTGCACCAGCCATTGGCCGACGGCGACCACGTCGCGCCACGTGTTGGCCTTGGTGGCCTTGAACCCGCCGCGATACCACGCGTGGCCCAGCTCGCCACCGCCGCGCACATGCGCGACCACCAGGACGCCACCGCGCTGGATCCACGCCAGCAGCGAGGGCCAGAAGTACGGCTCCTGGCTGGCGCCATAGGCCCCGTAGGCATCGAGCATCACGCGGGCGCTGCCGTCCTTCAGTTGCGATCGCGCATGCACGATCGACACCGGCACCATGGCGCCGTCGTGGCTGCGCACGCTCGTCTGCGTGGACGTGACGCCGGACCAATCGACGTGCGCGGGTGGCAACAGCGGTGTGCGCGTGACCGCGCCCGTCTTGCCGTCCACGACGAAATATGCCGGCGCCTCGGTCCAGCCGGTGAGGCGCAGCAGCGCGCCCGCGTGCATGGGATCGATCACGCGCTCGGCGATCGTGCCCGCAAACGGCAGGCGGATCTCGGTGCTGCGGGCAACGCCTGAAGGATTGGTGGGCAGGACAACACCACGCGCCGACGTAGAGCGACCGCGACCCTTGACGGGGCGGACGTTGAACTCCAGGCGCAACAGCTTGCTGTAGCCCGCATCCATCTGCTGCACGTAGAGCGCATGGCGGGCAACGCTCACTGCCTTGATCACGCGAGCCGATTCGGCGACGACCACTTCCGCGTCCGCCGGCGTGAACGGGCGCGGATCGTTGAGCGACCAGCGCAGCACGCGGTAACGTGGTGCGTTTTCATTGGTGACGAGATAGATCCACTCGCCGCGCACGTCGAAGCTCACGATGCCGCGCTCGGGTCCGGCAAGCTTGCGCCACGGCGTGCGGCCGCTGCGCAGCGTATTCATCCGTGCCACGTACAGCGTCTGCTCGAGCTGCGTGCCGTGCTGGACGACGCCGAGCGCGAAGGGCGAGACGGGGGACACGTCCACGGACGGTGTGTCGTCCGGCGCCATCGAGACAGCGGCGTCGAGTGCGCGCGCGAAGATCGGCACCTCGGTGATCGCGCCGTCGGCCTCGTAGGTGCGCATCATGGAACTGCTGTCCTTCAGCAGGTCGGCCGCGGGCGTGCCGGCGGGCCACGCCTTCTGCTGCGTGTAGAACAGCACGGTGCTGTCGAAACGCCACGCCGGGCTGGCCCAGCGCGCACGTGGCGCCGGCGGCCCCAGCGCCTTGCCGCTGTCGACATCGAGCACATGCAGCGTCGAGTCCTCGCTGCCGCCCAACGCCACGCCGAACGCAATGCGCTTGCCGTTGGGCGACGCGGTGTAATAATCGATGAGCGCGGAACCCTCGTCACCGGGGATGTACGTTTCCGGATCCACCAGCAGTCGCGGCGTGCCTTTGAGTCCCTCCTGGACATAGAGACGATGGTGCTGTTCGTTGGCGCTGCGCCGCAGGAAGAAGATGCGGTCGCTCGCGCGCTGCACGTCGCGGATCCGGGTGTCGGCGGTGTTCAGAGCCAGCAGCCGCTGGCGCAGGGCCGGGCGGCCGGGCAGCGCGTCGAGCGTTTCGCGCGTGTTCTGGTTCTGCGCGTCGAACCACGCGCGCGTCTCGGTGGCGTTGGTGGTTTCCAGCCAGCGGTACGGGTCGGCGATGGTCGCGCCGAAATACGTGTCGGTGGTGGCGTCGCGGCGGGTGTCCGGCGGCGCGGCGGCCGCAAGCGTCGCGCCCGCCAGAACCGCCAGCAGGACGCCGAGCGCGATGCCGCGCTCAACCACCAAGCCATGCCTTTCTCCGCGCCAGCGCGGCCGCCGTTGGCATCGCCGCCAGCGCGAGCACGCAGGTGTCGAGCGGTGCCGCGTCCAGCGTGGCATCGACTTCGATCAACTCGTTGCGGCGGAACGCGTGGATGCGCAGCGCGGTTCCCGCATTGCCACGCGTGAGGATCGCAGCGAGCGCCTCCGGCGAAGCCTTCATGCCGTCGATGGCCACGAGCACGTCGCCTGCGGAAAGTCCCGCGCGCATCGCCGGGCCATCACGCAACACGACGGCGAGCCTCATGTCGGCGCCGGCGCGGATACCCAGCGTGCAGCGATCGACTGCGCCGGCGGCCGGCTTGCCACCGCGGTCCCCGGCGCCCGCACTCGCGCGCAGAGTCATCTCGACGCCGACTTCGTCCAACAGGGTGGCCAGCGGAATTTCCTCGGTACCGTTGACATAGTGCGCGAAGAATTTTGAGAGATCGCGTCCCGCCAAGTCGGTAGCCAGTGCCAGGATGCCGTCTTCGGGCACGCCGATGCCAGGCTTGCCATGGCGTTCCCAGAGCGCGCGCATCAGCGCGTCCAGCGTGCTCCTGCCATCGCGCCGCAATTCGAGATCGAGCGCGCACGCGACCAGCGAACCCTTGACGTAGTAGCTGACCACCGCGTTGGGCGTGTCTTCGTCGGTGCGGTAGTACTTGATCCACGCGTCGAAGCTTGAGTCGCCCACGCTCTGCTGCAGGCGACCGGGGCCACGCAGCATCGCTGTGATCGCGCGCGCCAGCTGTTCGAGATAGCGCGGCGCGTCGATCAGGCCGCAACGCAACAGCGCCAGGTCGTCGTAGTACGAAGTGATGCCTTCGAAGGCCCACAACTGTCGTGTGTAGTTTTCCTGCGTGAGGTCGTAGGGCACGAACGCGGCCGGCTTGATCCGCTTCACGTTCCACGCGTGGAAATATTCGTGGCTGGCCAGCCCCAGCAGCTTGAGGTAGTCGTCGTTGATACGCTCGTCACCCTCGCGCGGCAGCTCATCGCGACGACAGATGAGGCTGGTGCTGGCCCGATGCTCAAGGCCGCCGTAGCCTTCGTTCACCGCCGCGATCTGGAACAGGTAGCGTGCAAACGGCACGCCGCCGAAGAAGTCGATCTGCCATTGGCACACGCGGGCAAGGTCACGCGCCAGTCGCGGCAGGTCGGCGCGCTGGCGTCCCGCGATCGCGATGTCGTGCGGCACGCCACCGGCGCAGAACGATGCGGTAGCGAGCACGCCGGTTTCCACCGGGTGGTCGATCAGCTCGTCGTAGTCGGCGGCACGATAGGCACCGAAACCACCAGCCGGGGCGCCATCGCGCGGCAACGTGGTGGCGACCTGCCAGCCGCTCATGCCTGTCGTGGGCACGATGTCGACCATGCAGGGCGCGGCCTCGCGGCCCACCGGGCACAGGAACATCGACGCACCGTTGAAATAGCCACGCTGCGCGTCGAGATACGCCGTGCGCACTGACAGGTCGTGCGCGTTGACCAGCGCCGTGACGGTCAGCGGCCCGGCGCACGGCGCTGCCTGCCAGGTGTCCTTGCGGGTCTTGGTGACGGCGACGGGCACGCCGTTGCATTCCGCGCGAACCGTCACGAAGTGCTTGGCGAATTCGCGGATCAGGTAGCTGCCGGGAACCCAGGTCGGCAGCCGCAGCGCCTGCCCTGTGGCGGCG
>JANMCS010000230.1:0-7268 GCA_031361405.1 Betaproteobacteria bacterium | reverse complement strand
TCATCAGCATGCGCAGCGGCGCTTCCGTCAGCCAGCTGCGGGCGGTGCGGTCGGTCCCGCGCGGAGCGCGGATCACGCGGTCGGCGTGGCGCGTGCCGATCGAGGCGGACGACAGGGTCTTGGGATCATCGCGGTGCATGGCAGTCCTTCGAAAACGGAACAGCGGACAGCAATTGTCGCACTCCTTGAGGCTCGAAATCGAGCACATTGCGGGCGTACAACCCGAGCCCAGACCCGGCGTCCGCGCCCCGGGGCTGCAGTCCCGTAAAATGCTCGGGTGACTGTCCTCACCGCCGCCGCCATTGCCACGCATACGCCGATGATGCAGCAGTACCTGCGGGTCAAGGCGGAGCACCCGGACAAGCTCGTCTTCTACCGGATGGGGGACTTCTACGAGCTGTTCTTCGGCGATGCGGAACACGCCGCGCGCGCGCTCGATATCACGTTGACGGCACGGGGCCAATCCGCCGGCGCGCCGATTCCGATGGCGGGCGTACCCCACCACGCGCTCGAGCCTTATCTCGCCAAGCTGATGCAGCAGGGCGAGTCGGTGGTGATCGTCGAGCAGTTCGGCGATCCCGCCACCAGCAAGGGTCCGGTGGAGCGCAAGGTGGCGCGGATCGTCACGCCGGGCACCGTCACCGACGCCAACCTGCTCGAGGCCAAGCGCGACTGCCTGCTGGCCGCGTGGGTCACCAGCGGCAAGCGCGCGGGCATTGCGTGGCTCAATCTCGCGGCTGGCGCGCTCACGCTGACCGACGTGCCACTGGCCGATGCGGCAGGGGTGTTGGAGCGCATCGGCGCGGCCGAATTGCTGGTGCAGGATGGCGTGACGCCGCCCGAACTGCGCGGCGCGCCGCCGCCGGTGCGCACGCTGCCGCCTTGGCAATTCGACCACGAGGCCGCCACGCGGGCGCTGACGGCGCAACTCGGCACACACGACCTCGCTGGCTTTGGTGCCGCCGACACGCCGTTGGCAGTGGGCGCGGCGGGCGCGCTGCTGCACTACGCGGGCGCCACGCAGCAAGCGGCGTTGACGCACGTGCGCACGATCACGGTCGAGCACGCGGGCACGTTGGTTGCGCTCGATCCCGCCACCCGGCGCAATCTTGAAATCACCTCGACATTGGCCGGCGATGCCGCGCCCACGCTGCTGTCGCTGCTCGATCACTGCACGAGTGCCGCGGGCAGTCGCCTGCTGCGCCAATGGTTGCTGCAGCCGCTGCGCGACCAGGCGGCGGCCGCCGCGCGCCTCGATGCCATCACGGCCATGCTGGACGCGCCAACCTCGGCGCAGGCACTGGCCACACTGTTGAAGCGCACCGTGGACATCGAACGCATCGCGGGTCGCGTGGCGCTGCGCACGGCACGCCCGCGCGACCTGTCCGGATTGCGCGATACGCTGGCGCTATTGCCTGCCATCGCGACGGCAGCGGCACCCTTCGCGGTGCCATTGATGAGTGCCGCCACGCAGGACCTGGCGGTGGATGCGCAATGGGCGGCGTTGCTGGCCCGTGCCATTGCGCCCGAACCGGCAACGCAGCTGCGCGACGGCGGCGTGATTGCCACGGGCTTCGACGCCGAGCTGGACGAGTTGCGCGCGATCGATACGGACTGCGGCACGTTCCTCGTGGCGCTCGAAACGCGTGAACGTGCGCGCACGGGCATTGCCGCGCTCAAGGTCGAATACAACCGCGTGCATGGCTTCTACATCGAAGTCAGCAACGCCAATGTCCAGAAAATTCCCGATGACTATCGCCGCCGGCAAACGCTGAAGAATGCCGAGCGCTACATCACGCCGGAACTGAAAACCTTCGAGGATCGCGCGCTGTCTGCGCAGGAGCGCGCGCTGAGCCGCGAGAAGCACCTTTACGAAGGCGTGCTGGACGCGCTGCGCGACGCCATTCCGGCGTTGCAGCACGCGGCGGCGGCGCTGGCCCGGCTCGACGTGCTGGGCACGCTGGCGGGACGCGCGCGCGCATTGGACTTCTGTCGCCCGGCATTGACCGCAACACCGGGCATCGTGATCCGCGGTGGCCGGCATCCGGTGGTCGAGCGCATGGTCGACGCGTACATTCCCAACGACGTCACGTTGCGCGCCGAGCGACGGTTGCTGCTTGTCACCGGTCCCAACATGGGCGGCAAGTCCACCTACATGCGGCAAACCGCCGTGGTGGCGCTGCTCGCCTGTTGCGGCATGTATGTGCCCGCGCAAAGTGCGCAGATCGGACCGCTGGACGCGATCTTCACGCGCATCGGCGCGGCCGACGACCTGGCCGGTGGCCGGTCGACGTTCATGGTGGAGATGACCGAGGCCGCGTACATCCTCAATCGGGCGACGCCGCAAAGCCTGGTGCTGGTCGACGAGATCGGGCGCGGCACGTCGACCTACGATGGCCTGGCGCTGGCCTGGGCGATCGCGCATCGCCTGGCGGAGCGCAATCGCTGCCTCGCGCTCTTTGCCACGCACTATTTCGAATTGACTGCGCTGGCCTCAGAGATGGAAGGCTGCGCCAACGTGCACTTTGACGCCGCCGAACATCGTAACGGCATCGTGTTCTTGCATGCAGTGGAAGAAGGCCCGGCGAGCCGCAGCTACGGCCTGCAGGTGGCCCAGCTGGCGGGCGTGCCGCCGGACACGGTGCGGCAGGCGCGCAACTACCTGGCGCGGCTCGAGCAGCACGCGGCGCGCGACGACGGCCAAGGCGATCTCTTCAGCGCGGGCTCGCCCGCGGACGTTGCGGCCACCACCGATCCGCAGGCCGCGGCGGTGCTCGATCGGCTGCGCGCGCTGGATCCCGACGCGTTATCGCCGCGTGAAGCGCTCGACGCGCTGTATGCGTTGCAGCGCCTCGCGGCGGAGTGAAGCCGCGTCAGTGGTGGTGATGGCCGCCGGCGCCGTGCGCGTGGCCGTGCGCGAGCTCATCCTTGGTGGCGGCGCGGACTTCCAGCACCGTGCCGTCGAAGCGCAGCCGTTGACCGGCCAGCTCGTGGTTGCCATCGAGGACGGCCTGGCCATCGGCAATGCCGGTCACGCGCCAGACCACTTCCTGGCCGTCCTGCTCGGCCACGAGATAACCGCCTACGGTAATGTCGGGCGGCAAATCGGCGACCGGTTCCATCCGGATCAGCTTGGAATCGTATTCGCCGAAGGCATCTTCGGGCTCGAGCGTGACCGAAATCGAGTCACCGGTCTTTTTCTCGCTGAGGGCTTCCTCGATTTTCGGGAAGATGCCGGAATGGCCGCCGTGCAAATAGGTCAGCGGTTCCGGGGCCTCCTCGATCAGCTGGTTGCTGGCATCGAAGAGCTTGAAAGTCAGGGTGACGACGGCGTTGGCATTAATGTTCATCGGGAGCTCGGGCTGGAGGAATGGCCGCCGTCATGGCGGCACGGGCAAACGGGCGCATTGTACGCGTCCTGCGGCCCGGCGCGGAACGTGGCGATGGTAGGCTTGCCATGATGCCCCGCTCGCCCTCGCCACGCCTGCCCCTGCTTGGCGGCCACACCCCCACCACGTTCCTGCGCCGGTATTGGCAAAAGGACGCGCTGCTGGTGCGCGGCGCCGTGCCGGATTTCAACGGACTGCACACCCGCGCGCAATTATTTACGCTGGCGGCCCGCGACGATGTCGAGGCGCGCCTGCTGGTGAAGAGCGGCCGCGCGTGGGCCATGGAGCACGGCCCGTTTTCCGCGCGCGTGCTGCGCACGTTGCCGGCCACCGCCTGGACGCTGCTGGTGCAAGGCGCCAACCTCGAGAGCGATGCCGCCGACGCGTTGCTGCGCCGGTTCAGTTTCCTGCCCTTTGCGCGCCTGGACGACCTGATGGTCAGCTACGCCGCGCCGGGCGGCGGGGTCGGTCCCCATTTCGACTCCTACGACGTCTTCCTGTTGCAGGGCTTCGGCCGGCGCCGCTGGCGTTATGGCCGGCAGGAGGACCTGGCGCTCAAACCCGACCTGCCGGTCAAGATCCTGCGCCGCTTCGCGCCCGAACACGACGCGATCCTGGCGCCGGGTGACATGCTGTATCTGCCGCCCGCGTATGCGCACGACGGCATCGCAGTCGATACGTGCACCACCTACTCGATCGGGTTTCGTGCCGCGTCGCATCAGGAACTGGCCGAGGCATTTTTCGACTGGATCCGCGATCACATCGAAGTTCCCGGGCGCTACGAGGATCCGGAGGCCCGGCCCACGGCGGAACCGGCACGAATCGACACTGCGATGGTGAAGAAGGCGGCGGCGGCGCTGGATCGCGCGCGCTGGAATCGCGCGATGGTTGCGCAATTCCTGGGCACGATGCTGTCCGAACCGAAGGGGCACGTGGTGTTCACGGCACCCGCCGCGCCGCTGTCGCGCGCGCGCTTCGACGCGGCGTTGCGCAAGCACGGCGTGCGACTCGATCGCCGCACGCAGTGGCTCTATGATGATGAGGCGATCTATCTCAACGGCACTGCGCATCCGTGGCCCGGCGGCGACCGGGACCTGCTGCTGCGTCTTGCCAACATGCGGGCGTTGACGGCCGCGCAGTCCGCGCTGCTGCCTGCCGGCGCACGCTCCTTCCTCCACCAGGCCCACAGCGATGGATACGTCCACACCCACTGAACCGGCATTGCCCCTGGCACCACGCGAGGTGATCGTCGACACAATCGCCGCGCAAACCGCCGCCATCGACGAATTGATCGGACTGGCGCAGTTGCGGCTGCAGATCTTCGACATCGACCTGTCCCAGTGCGGATGGAACACGGTGCCGCGCGCGGACAACCTGCGCGCGTTCCTGCGACGCTTTCCGGGGGCGCGCATCGATCTGATCCTGCATGATCTGCGCTATTTCGAAAGCGCGTGCCCGCGGCTGCAGCGGCTGCTGCAGAATCACGCGCACGCGATCACGATGTACAAGACGGGACCCGAGGCGCGCAACGCGATGGATCCGCTGCTGATCGCCGACGGCAGGCACTTCCTGCATCGTTTCCACATCGATCAGCCGCGGGCATCATTCGCGATCGAGCAACCGCAGATGGCGCGACCGCTGGTCGGTCGCTTCGAGCAGATCTGGGCCACGGGTGAACCGGGCTTGAGCGCGACCGTACTCGGCCTGTAGGCGAGGCTTCAGCCTCGCAGGGATATCGTCGCGCCGAACCAGCGAGGCTGAAGCCTCGCCTACACGACACGCGCCACCGCATTGCGCCACCGTAACGCGCCACCCTAACGCGCAAACGTATCGCGCCAACGTACCGCGTATTACAGCGGCACGCCGATGCGCGTGCCCACCTCGCGGTAGTGTTCGATCACGTCGCCCAGGTCGCGGCGGAAGCGATCCTTGTCGAGCTTTTCGCCGGTGCGCGCGTCCCACAGGCGGCACCCGTCCGGCGTGAATTCGTCGCCCAGCACCAGCGGCCCTGAGGGGTCGTCGGTGGGATGGCCGAACTCGAGCTTGTAGTCGACGAGGTCGATGCCGGCATTGGCGAAGAGCGGCTTCAGCACCGCATTGACCGCGTGCGTCAGCGCGCGCATTTCCGCGATCTCGCCGGCGCTGGCCCAACCCAGCACGCGAATGTGGTCGTCATTGCACAGCGGGTCGTGGAGTGCATCGCTTTTCAGGAAGAATTCGAAGATCGGCTCGGATAGTCGGGTGCCCTCGTCGATGCCGAAGCGCTTGGCCATCGACCCGGCGCAGACATTGCGCACGACGCACTCGACCGGCACCATTTTCATCGCCTTCACCAGCGATTCGCGGTCGTTGATCATGCTGACGAAATGCGTGCGCACGTCGGCCTTGGCCAGCAGCCCCATCACATGGGCGTTGATGCGGTTGTTGGTTTCACCCTTCTGCGCGAGCTGCGCCACCTTGACCCCGTCGAAGGCCGACACGTCATCGCGGTAATGCATCACCAGCCAGTTCGGGTCGTCGGTCGCATAGACAGTCTTGGCCTTGCCACGATAGAGCTCGTTGCGCTTTTCCATGCGTGCGTTCCCTTCGGGGTATCAGTGGAGTTCGCGCCAGCCGAAACCTTCGGCCTGGTCGGCGATGCCTATCCAGTCGACGGCGCAGGACAAGGCGCCCGCCAGCGCCGCGCGCGCGCGGTCGGGCGTGTTGTTCTGCTGTGAGAGGTGCGCCGCCACGATGTGCTGCAGCCGGCTGGTGTCGAGCGCGGCCAGCAACGCCGCCGCGCCTTCGTTGTGCAGGTGGCCGAAACGGCCGGCGATACGCGACTTCAACGCCTGCGGATAGGAACTTCCCGCCAGCATGTCGAGGTCGTGGTTGCATTCGAGGACCAACGCATCGCAGCCGGTCAGGCTTTGCTCGACGCAGGGCGTGGACATGCCGAGGTCGGTGAGCACACCCAACCGGTGCGCCCCATCGGTGACGACGAATTGCACCGGCTCCCGCGCGTCGTGCGGCACCGGAAACGGCCGCACTTCGAGGTCGCCGATCACGAAGACGTCGTGACTGTCGAAGCCGTAGACGCGCTCGATGCCGTCGAAACGGGTGCTGGCCACGCTGCGCGTGCCGAAGGTCATCCAGACGGCCACGCCATGCCGTGCCGCGAAGGCCGGCACGCCGCCGATGTGGTCGGCATGCTCATGCGTGACCAGGATGGCCGTGAGCGATTCGGGCGCCACACCGATGCGCTGCAGGCGCGCTGCGGCATCGCGGACGCCGAAGCCGCAATCGATCATGACGCGCGTGGAGCCGGCCTCGATGACGAGGCCGTTGCCTTCGCTGCCGCTGCCGATGGAGGCGAAGCGCACTGCGCCTCCCGCGCTACTTCAGCTGTTCCTTGAGGAGGCCCAGTATCTTTTCGCCGTTGGTGCTGCGATCGGGCGCGCCGCCGGGATCCTGCACCGAGACGACGCTGATCTGGGCCGATTCGGCCACCACGATCTGGTACTGGTCGGGCTTGTCCTTTTCATCGAACTTCCAGAACTTCAGCTTTTCAAGGAAGCCTTCGCTGTTCTTCTTGGCGGCCAGCGCATCAGGGTCGCCGTAGCGAACGAAGTAGACGCCGCGCGAGCGGTCGCGGTCGACCACGGTGAAGCCGATACGGTCGAGCGCGAGGCCAACGCGACGCCATGCGCGGTCGAACTGGTCGTCGACGGTCAACTTGAAGGAGCCGTCGGGATTCTTGTCGATGCGCGCCTTGTCGGGCGCGATGGCGGCCTGCACGATGGCGGCGCGCGCCTCGGGCTCGGGCGTGCCGAACTTCATCATCAACCGCGTGAGCATCTCGGCTTCGAGCGCCGGGTTGGGCGGCATCACGGCCCAGGC
>JANMCS010000221.1:0-24047 GCA_031361405.1 Betaproteobacteria bacterium | reverse complement strand
TCGCGGCCGACGGTGCGGAAGACGTTCTTGAAGCCTTGTTCGGTCAGTTTCGGGTTCGTGGCCGAACCGGAGATCACCGGAATGCCGGCCTGGTTGTAGACGGCCGACGCGGGAATGGTCACGCCCGAATTCAGGTGACCGGCGACGCCCGCGACCTTCGCGTCCGCGAATTTCTGCGCGATCGTGGGTCCGAGCTTCGGGTCAGCCTGGTCGTCTTCGCTCATCAACTCGAATTTGACTGTCTTGCCGCCGATCTTCAACTTCTTGGCGGTGGCTTCGTCGACGGCCAGGCGGGCGCCGTTCTCGTCGTCCTTGCCAAGGTGGGCGATGCCGCCCGTCAGCGGGCCGGCGTGGCCGATCTTGACGACCACGACGTCTTCAACCGGGGCGGCTTTGGGCGCTTCAGCCTTCTTCGGCTCTTCCTTGCTGCAACCGTAAAATGAGACGAGCGCGGCGGCGACGAGCGTCAAGCCGAGCTTTTTGGACATGATCATGTGCGTTTCTCCGGAGCGGAATTGGTAAAATAGGGTGTTGAGGTTGGGCAACAGAATATTATTGCCCGTGCGGGCGGAGGTGTCAATTTGGCGATCCCGCGCCAACACCCCGGCCATGCGTGGCCGGCAACTCGTCGCCGCCGGCCGCGCTTCGTCGCTGGCGGGTTGCCCGAACGTCCGTACGACGGGGACAATGGCGATAGGGTGCTTCGCAATCGAATCCAACAAGGGGCGGCGTTGCATCCAAACAGGGGCAACGGCGACAGCAACGGCACATCCGGGGCCGATCGTTCCGGATGGGCTGACTGAGGAGAGGTCATGGGAGTTCGATTCACGCGGCGGCGAGTGATCGTCGCGCTGGTGGTGTTGCTGCTGGGCGCCGGCATCGCGGCCGCCGTGGCGTCGCGGATCGCCAAGAAGTCGCAGGAAGGCCGGGAGAACGATCGCGCGGTCCCGGTGGCCCTCGAATTCGCGCCAGGCGACCTGGCGTCGGTGGAAAACCGCGCGCTCGGCCGTTGGCTCGCCGTGTCCGGGACGATGCTCCCCGTGCGCCAGGCCACGGTCAAGTCCAAGGTTTCGGGCGACGTCCGGCAGATCACCGTGCGCGAAGGCGAGGCGGTGACCGCGGGCCAGGTGCTGGTCAAGGTGGATACGGCCGACCTCGACGCCAAGCTGCTGGAGCGCCAGGGGCAGCTCGAATCAGTGCGGGCGCAGCTCGCGATGGCGGAAAAGAATCTCAACAATAACCAGAAGCTGCTGAAGCAGAGCTTCATTTCGCAGAATGCGTTCGACAATTCCGAGTCCACCCTCAATGTCTCGCTCGGCAGCGTCAAGTCCGCGGAAGCGCAGGTGCGCCTGGCGCAGAACGCGCTGAAGGACGCAGTCGCCACGGCGCCGCTGTCCGGCGTGGTGGCCAAGCGGCACGTGCAGCCGGGCGAAAAGGTCGCCTTCGACGCGCCGCTCGTCACCGTGGTCGATCTGCGTGACATGGAACTGCAGGCGCTGATTCCCGCGGTGGATATCCCCGAGGTCAAGCCGGGCATGACCGTCAGCCTCACGGTCGACGGCTTCGCCGAACGCAAGTTCACCGGGCGCATCGAGCGCATCGCGCCGTCCACCGAGACGGGCACGCGCGCCATCCTGGTGTTCGTCGGCATCCCCAATGCCGACGCGGCGCTGCGCGGCGGCATGTTCGCCACGGGGCGCATCGCGCTGACGGCGGGCGAACCAGTGGCGTCACTGCCCGCCTCGGCGGTGCGCAACGAGGGCGGCCAGACCTTTGTCTGGGCGATCGACGACGGCAAGCTCGTCAAGCGCGCGGTGGTTGTGGGTCGCCGCGACGAGGAAACCGGACGCGTCGAGTTGAAGTCGGCGCTGCCGGGCACGCTGAAGGTG
Organism: Betaproteobacteria bacterium; assembly: GCA_031361405.1. GTDB lineage: Bacteria > Pseudomonadota > Gammaproteobacteria > Burkholderiales > Casimicrobiaceae > VBCG01. The sequence continues at coordinate 22,158 of JANMCS010000221.1, read as the reverse complement.
CTGGCGGCGCGGTTTGAAAACCTGAAGGAAGGCGCACCTGCGCTCGTCAAGGCCACGGTATCCCCCGCACCGCGACAAGGCTGAACGCCATGTGGATGACTCGTGTAGCGATCAACAACCCGGTCTTTGCCACCATGGTGATGGTGGCCATCTGCGTGCTTGGCCTGTTCTCCTACGCGCGGCTGCCGGTGGAACAGATGCCGGAGGTGAGCCTGCCGTTCCTCATCATCCAGACGCAATACCCTGGCGCGTCGCCCGAGCAGATCGAGGCTGACATCACCAAGCCGGTGGAGAACTCGGTCAACGGCGCCGCCGGCGTGAAGCTCGTGCGGTCGCTCTCGCTCGAAGGCCTCTCGTCGGTGTTCGTGGAGTTCCGTCTCGACACCGACATGATCCGCGCGATGCAGGACGTGCGCGACAAGGTGGCCGCCGTGCGGCCGACGTTCCCGCGCGACGCCAGGGAGCCGCTGATCCTCCGCGCGGACAACGAGAACCAGGAGGCGGTGGTGTCGCTCGCAGTGATGGCCAAGGACACCACGCTGCGCGAACTCACCTCGCTCACTGACCAGACCATCGTCAAGGGACTCGAGAACGTGCCCGGCGTGGCGCGCATCGACGTCAACGGCAAGGTCACGCGGCAGATCCTGATCCAGGTGAAGCCCAACGCGCTCAATGCGCTCGGCCTCGGCATCGACCAGGTGATGAACGCAATCCGCACGGCCAACCAGGATATGCCGGCCGGGCGCATCTCACGCGGCGTGAGCGACACCATCGTCCGCATCGAGGGCAAGATCAAGGATCCGCTGCAGTTCGGCCGCATCATCGTTGCGCAGCAGGGCGCCGGTCCCGTCTACCTGTCGCAGGTGGCCGACGTGATCGACGGCGAGAAGGAAGAAACCTCCATCGCGCGCATCAACGGCCAGCGCTCGATCACCATCGACGTGTACAAGGCACAGGATGCCAACATCGTCGAGACGGGCCAGGGCCTCGTCGCCGCCGTCGAGGCGCTCAAGAAGCGCCTGCCCAAGGATGTCGAGCTGTCGGTGGTCTTCAACTCCGCCGACCAGGTCGAGAAGAGCGTCAACCGCGTCAAGAGCACCATCCTCGAAGGCGGCGCGCTCACCGTGCTGATCGTGTTCCTGTTCCTGCACAGCTGGCGCAGCACGGTGATCACCGGCCTCACGTTGCCGCTGTCCGTCATCGCCACGTTCATCGCGCTGTATGCATTTCACTTCTCGCTCAACTTCCTGACGCTGATGGCGCTGTCGCTGTGCATCGGGTTGCTCATCGACGACGCCATCGTGGTCCGCGAGAACATCGTGCGGCATCTGGGGATGGGCAAGGATCACCAGACGGCGGCCCGCGAGGGCACCGAGGAAATCGGGCTGGCGGTGATGGCCACCACGTTCGCGATCGTTGCAGTGTTCGTGCCCATCGCGTTCATGAGCGGCATCATCGGCCGCTTCTTCTTCCAGTTCGGGGTCACTGTCGCGGTGGCGGTGCTGGTGTCGCTGTTCGTGAGCTTCACGCTCGACCCGATGCTGTCGGCGATCTGGCACGATCCGCCGGGCACGCGCTTCCAGCGGCTGCCGTGGCTCGGCCGCTTCATGGACCGCGTGGAAGCCGGCATCGAGTGGGTGCACGAGCTCTACGGCGACGCGCTCGAGTGGGCGCTAGCGCATCGCAAGAGCGTGCTGGCAATCTCGCTCCTCTCGCTGGTGGGAAGCTTTGCGCTGGTGCCTCTCATCGGCACCGAATTCGTCCCCAAGGCCGATCAAAGCCTGATCTCGCTGCGGCTCAACACGCCGGTGGGATCGAGCCTCGAGTACACGGACGGCAAGGTGCAGCAGGTCGAGGCGGCGCTGAAGCAGTTTCCCGAGATCATGCTCGCCATGACCACGGTGGGCACCGACGAAGGCCGCAACTACGCGCGCATCAACCTGAAGCTCGTCGATCGCAAGGATCGCGCGGCGACGCAGGAAGAACTCGAGAAGTCCATCCGCAAGTTGCTGCAGCCCATCGCCGGCATCGAGCTCACCGTCGGCTTCAACCGGCCGGTGTTCGTCAACATCCTGGGGCCGGATCCGGAAACGCTGAACCGGCTCATCAACGACTTCAAGACACGCGTGGCCACGGTCCCCGGCATCGCCGACGTCGAGCTGTCGGAAAAGACGCCCAACCCGGCGCTGTCGGTGCGCCTCAACAACGACGCCGCGGCCGAACTCGGCATCACCGTGCAGCAGGTGGGCACCACGTTGCGGCCGCTGCTCAATGGCGACACGGTCAGCTACTGGCTGGCGGCCGATGGGCAGAACTACGAAGTCAACGTGCGCCTGCCTAAGGATCGGCGCCAATTGGCCACCGACCTGTCCAGCCTCTATCTCACCACCAACAAGATCGGCCCCAATGGCGAGCCGCGCATGGTGCCGCTGCGGCAGGTGGCCGAGATCGTCGAGACCACCAGCCCGCAGACGATCCGCCGCGAGGAATTGCAGCGGCGGGTCACGTTGTTCGCCAATGCGCAGGGCCGTCCCGCAGGCGACGTCGGCAGCGATGTCAACGCCATCGTCAAGGACTTCGCGCTGCCCCCGGGGTACCGGTTTTCCGTGCGCGGCCAGCAGGAGCAGATGCAGGATTCGTTCAAGGCAGCGATGGCGGCGCTGGGGCTCGCGGTGATCTTCATCTATCTGATCCTGGCGTCGCAGTTTGCGAGCTACCTGCAGCCGGTGGCCATCATGGTGTCGCTGCCGCTGTCGCTGATCGGGGTGTTCCTGGCGTTGCTGCTGACAGGGACCACCCTCAACATCTTCTCGATGATCGGCTTCATCATGCTGATGGGTCTGGTCACCAAAAACGCGATCCTGCTGGTCGACTTTGCCAATCGCGCGCGGCGCGGCGGCGCCTCGTTGCACGACGCGATGATGCAGGCCGGGCAGGTGCGGTTGCGGCCGATCCTGATGACCACGGCGGCGATGATCGGCGGCATGCTGCCGCTGGCGCTCGGCGTGGGCGAAGGCGGCGAGACGCAGGCGCCGATGGGCCGCGCGATCATCGGCGGCGTGATCACGTCGACGCTGCTGACGCTCGTCGTGGTGCCCGTGCTCTACTCCTATCTCGACGGGTGGTCCGAACGGCGGCGCGCCAAGCGCGGCGGCGGGACGGATCCCGTGGCGGCCGCGCCGGTCGCCGGTGCACCCGGTCCGGCCGGCGACTGACGCAGGTGGACACGCGTTGTTACACGCCTTCCCATTGACGTCTGCGCCGCCCTCGCGGCATAATAATTGACCGCGAGTCAGTTAAAACCAATTTGGCCGCCGAGCCGCCACCTGAGCACACCCAACCGAATGCCCCGGTCCACCATGATCATGGACATCGAACAAGCCCGCTTCAACATGGTCGAGCAGCAGATCCGCACCTGGGAGGTGCTCGATCCGCAGGTCCTCGACCTGTTGTTCACGGTCCGCCGCGAGGATTTCGTGCCGCCCGTCTATCGGTCGCTCGCCTTCGCGGACCTCGAGTTGCCGCTGCCCGGAGGCGAGCGGATGTGGGCGCCCAAGGTCGAGGCCCGTGTCCTGCAGGCGCTGACGTTGACCGGTCGTGAATCGGTACTGGAAATCGGCACAGGCAGCGGATATTTGACGGCGCTGATGGCGCGCCGCGCCGCCGATGTGCTCACGGTGGAAATCAACACCGCGCTGGCGGCGGACGCGCGCGCGCGACACGCTCGCCACGGCTTCGCCAACGTGCGCGGCGAAGTGGGTGACGGCGCCGGCGGCTGGGGACGCGATTCCTACGACGCTATCGTGCTCACGGGCTCGACGCCGTTGTTGCCCGCACGCTTCGTCGAACAATTGAAGCCGGGCGGACGCGTCTTTGCCATTGTCGGCGACCTGCCGGTGATGACTGCGCGCCTGGTGCAATGGACCGGCCCGGACGCGCTGACCACCACCGACCTGTTCGAGACCGTGGTGGCGCCGCTGCAGAATGCGTCGGCGCCGTCGCGGTTCCGGTTTTGATCCCGCAACTCGCCCCTGCGGAAGTCGCCGATTGGCGCGCCGACGCTGCGCGTCAGGCGCCGGTGATGGTTGACGTGCGCGAGCCGTGGGAATTCGCGCACTGCCGGATCGACGGCGCGATCAGTGTGCCGTTGTCGCAGCTCCCCGCACGGCTTGCCGAATTGCCGTCCGAGCATGACCTCATTCTCGTATGTCATCATGGCAGCCGCAGCCAGAATGCGGCGATGTTCCTGGCACGCAACGGCTTTACCCGTGTCTACAACCTTCGCGGCGGCGTCGAGGCATGGTCGCTCGAAGTCGACCCGTCGATACCGCGTTACTGATCCTCGAAAACCACCCCATTACGCGCAGCTTTCGCTGCGCGGCGCCACGGATTTTTCCATGACACTCAAGTCTTCGCTTCTTCTCCGCAACGCGACGCTTGCGGCCTGCCTCGTGGTTGCACTGGCCGCACACCCGGCCAGCGGCGAGGATCTGCTGCAGGTCTATCGCGAAGCCCAGAAAGGCGATCCGTCGCTCGCGGCCGCGCGCGCCAGTTGGGAGGCAACGCAGGAGCGCGTGCCGCAGGCTCGCGCCGGGTTGCTGCCCAACGTGGCCTTGTCGGGTGCCGCCAACACCAACAACGTCGACGTTACCGTCCGCAGCGAGCCCAGCGTCAACACCAATCGCTCGTTCAACCAGGGTGGGCTCACGTTCTCCGCGTCGCAGCCGCTGTATCGGCCGCAGAATGTGCTGGCCTTGGGCCAGGCAAAGGAGCAGGTCACGCAGGCCGACTACACGTTGGCCATCGCGCAACAGGACCTGATCCTGCGCACGGCCGTCGCGTATTTCGATGTGCTGCTGGCTGAGTTCAACATCGAACTGGTCCAGCAGCAGAAGATCGCCACCGTCGAGCAACTGGCGCAGGCCAAGCGCAATTTCGAGGTCGGCACCGCCACCATCACGGATACCAACGAAGCCCAGGCGCGCTTCGACCAGATCGCGGCATCCGAAATCCAGTTCATCAACGATCTCGATCGCCGCCGCACGGCGCTGCGCGCGATCATCGGCCGCTTTCCCAGCAACCTGAAGCGTGTGAAGGCCTTCACGCCCACGCCGCCCGAGCCCAACAAGCTCGACTTCTGGGTGGACACGGCGGCCCGCGACAACCTGTCGGTGCGCTTTCAGCAGTCCAACGTCGACATCGCCGCGCTCGAGATCGACCGCGCGCGCGCCGGCCACTATCCGACGCTCGACCTCGTCGGCAGTTTGGGCGGCCAGACCACCTCGGGCTCGAGTTCGTCGGGGTTCGGGAGCGATTCGCGCACGGCGTTGCTCGGACTGCAGCTCAACGTGCCGCTATATCAGGGTGGCTTCGTCAATTCGCGGGTGCGTGAAGCGATCGCGCTGCTCGATCGTTCGCGCGCCGACCTCGAAACCCAGAGGCGCGCGGCCATCACCAACGCGCAGGACGGGTTTTCGGGCGTCAACAGCGCGGTGGCGAGCGTCAGGGCGTTTGAACAGGCTGCGGTGTCGGCCGACGTTGCGCTGCAGTCGAACATCCTCGGCCAAGAGGTCGGCATCCGTACCAACCTCGACGTCCTGAACGTGCGGCAAAACGTCTACCAGGCGCGCCGCGACGTGGCCAACGCCTACTTCACCTACCTGCTGGCCACGCTGCGCCTGAAGGCGGCGACGGGCGCGCTGAACGAGACCGACCTCGAGGACCTGAACCGGCGATTGGCCGGCTGACCCAACACGTCGGCTAGGCCGGCGGCACCCACCGCGCAAGCCATGTGGCCAGGCGGTTGACAGCGCCACGGTGCGCGGCGCGAAACACCATTGCCGCTGCGCGCAACGTCGCGCGCCGCGCAGGATCTCGCAGCAAAGCCGCCACCTCCGCCAACAATGCATCGGCATCGGCCACGCGCAGCGCGGCGCCCGCGTCCACTGCGCGTGTCGTCGCCTCGGCGAAGTTGAACGTGTGCGGGCCAACGAGCGTCGGCGTGCCCAGCGCGATCGGTTCGATCAGGTTGTGCCCGCCCAACGGTTCGAGACTCCCGCCGACGAACGCAATATCCGCCGCCGCGAAGTAGGCGAGCAATTCGCCGATGGAATCGCCCAGCACCACATTCACGGCGGCTGGTACGTCGCGATTGTCGCTGCGGCGGATGAATGGTATCCCGCGCGCGTCGAGCAGGGCGGCCACGGCGGCAAAGCGCTGCGGATGCCGCGGCACGAGCACTGTCAACACACCCGCGGGCAGTGCCACGCGCGCGAGCGCGTCGAGAATGAGCGTCTCCTCGCCGTCACGCGTGGACGCGGCAAGCCACACCGGGCGATGCGCGCCGAAGCGCGCGCGCAATTCGCGGGCCCGTGACAGAGCCTCGTCGGGAACGACGACGTCGAACTTGAGATTGCCGGTCACCACGACGTCGCGGGCGCCGGCCGCCGTGAGGCGCGCGGCATCGTCCACTGTTTGCGCCGCGACGCCGCGCAGCGCCGCAAACATGGGCTTTGTCAGCGCCGCAAGTCGGCGATAGCCGCGCAGCGAACGTTCCGACAGCCGCGCGTTGACCAGCAGCAGCGGCACGTTGCGTGCCGCGCAGGCCGCAACGAGGTTCGGCCAGACTTCGGTTTCCATCAGCATGCCGGCACGTGGCTTGTAGCGGTCGAGGAACGCGTTGACGGCAAACGGCACGTCGTAGGGCAGCCAGGCCTGGATGATCCGTTCGCCGTGCAGCGCGCGGCCCGCTTCGCGTCCGGTGGCCGTCATGTGCGTCAGCAGGATCGTGGCCCGGGGATGATCGTGCCGGAGCCTGTTGATGAGCGGGGTTGCAGCGCGGGTCTCGCCCAGCGATACGGCGTGGACCCAGAGAATGTCGCCCGCCGGCACGGCGGCAGACGACCCATAACGTCCGAAGCGCTCGCCAATGTGCGCGCGATAGCCGGGCTCCCGCCGCCCGCGCCACCACAGGCGCAGCGGCAGCAACGGCAGCGCGAGCCACCACAGCGCCGTATACAGGTGACGCGTCAGCATCGTGGCGCGCGCTGCTGTTGCCGGCCGATTGCCGCCATCACGTCAGCCGGCGCGGGCACGACGCCATGGCCTCCGATATCGGTGGCGTGGAGTCCGGTGCGTGCCACGCCGGCAAGGACCGGGTCCGTCGTGGTGAACACCGCAACGGCGGGGGTACCCATGGCCGCGGCGAGATGCGTGAGTCCCGTGTCCACGCCGACGACGACCTCGGCATGGCGGATCAACGCGGCAAGTTCAGGCAGCGATTGCCGGGGCGGCACGATCGCGGCGGCCGCGCCTGCCGCCAGGCGTCGGCTGCGTTGCTCCTCTTCCGCATTGCCCCACGGCAGCAGCGTGGCGATTCCGGCAGCAGCGAAATAAGCGAGCACCATGCGCCACGCGTCTTCGGGCCACAGTTTCTCGAGACGGCTGGTGGCGTGAAAGACGATGGCATAGCGCCCCGGCGGCATGGCGGCGGCCCGCGGGGGTGGCGCAAACTGCCAGCGCGCGGGACCGCCGACGCGGTAATCCAGTGCGGCCGCCGCCAACGCACGGCACTTGTCGACGAAGTGCTGCTGCCGCTCCACGTGGTGATGGACATCGTGGAGGATGGTGGCGAACGGTTCGCGGATGCTCTTGCGGTCGAAGCCATGGCGGATGCCACGCGCAATCCGGCTGATGAGCGCGCCCTTCAACTGTTCCTGCAGGTCGATGATGGCGGTGTAGTGTTCGCGGCGCAGGGCCTGGCGGAAAACGTTGGCGTCGTGCCAGGTGCGCACCGCCAGCGGTGCGCCGCGCCAGCGCCGCAAGCCGAGCGGCACCACGTGGCGGACGCGCGGATCCAGCCGGACCAGCGGCACGAAGGCCTCCTCGGCCACCCAGTCGACCGGCATTCCCGGCGCGTGCGTGGCGAGATCGGAGATGATGGCCATCGCATAGACGATGTCGCCCAGCGACGAGGGACGCACCAGCAAGGTGGCACCCGTGCCCGCGTTGTCGCGCGACGCGCGCTGGTGCCCGCGCGCGGGGCCGCTCGGCGGACTCGCGCCCGCAACGGGGGGAATGCGCACATCAGCCATGAGGGCCGGGATGCAAACCACGTAGAATCCGCTGCATTGTCACGGGTGGCCGCTCGTTGTTTGCAGAAGTGGCGGCTGCCGTCATGCCCATGCCGCTGCCCCTGTCACTGGTACTCATCACCCGCGATGCCGCCCACGAACTCGCGGCATGCCTCGCATCGGCGTCGTTCGTGGAGGAGATCGTGGTCGTCGATTCCGGCAGCGGCGATGATACCGTAGCAGTGGCGCGGCGCGCGGGGGCGCGTGTGGTCGAGCATGCATGGGAAGGCTTCGGGCCGCAGAAGAACTTTGCGGTGGCGCAGGCGCGCCACGACTGGGTGCTGTGCCTCGATGCCGACGAACGCGTCACGGCGCCGCTTGCCGCCGCCATCGTGGCCTTGTTCGCGGCCGGGGCGCCGCCGGCCGCGGCCTACGCCATGGCGCGGCGCAACCGCTTTCTCGGCCGCTGGCTGGCGCATGGCGAAGGCTATCCGGACTGGAACGTGCGCCTCTTCGACCGGCGGCACGCGCGCTGGACACGCGATCCGGTGCACGAGCGTGTGGTGGCCGACCGGCCGCCCGTACGCCTCGCCGGTGATCTCGAACACGCGTCGGCCGAATCCATTGACGCCTACATCGCGAAGCAGAATCGCTACACGACGTTGCAGGCGCAGGCGATGCATGCGCGGGGCGAGCGCGCAGGCGCATGGCGCATCGTGGTCTCGCCGCTGGCGCGGTTCTTCCGCTTCTATGTGCTGAAGGGCGGCTTCCTCGACGGCATTGCCGGCTTTGCGCATATCGCGATCGGCGCGTTCGCGAGCCTCCTCAAGTACACGAAGCTGCGCGCGCTGCACGCGCAGGATCGCCGGATGCATCCGTGAGCAACGGGATGCGTGTGCTCGTCACCGGTGCGGCCGGCTTCATCGGCATGCATGCGGCCCGCGCATTGCTCGCGCAGGGCGCGCAGGTCGTCGGCGTGGACAACTTCGATCCGTATTACGACGTCGCGCTGAAGGAAGCGCGGCTGGCCACGATCGCGGGGACCCCCGGCTTTACGTTCATCCGCGCCGACTTGGCCGACGTGGAGGCGACGGCTGAACTCTTTCGTAACGGGCGCTTCACCCACGTCGTGCATCTGGCGGCGCAGCCGGGCGTGCGCCATTCGCTGACGCATCCGCACGCCTACCTGCGCAACAACGTCGACGCTTTCGGCTGCGTGCTCGAAGGCTGCCGCCACGGCAAGGTGGCACATCTCGTCTATGCATCGAGCTCGTCGGTGTACGGCGCGAGCCACACGCTCCCATTTTCCGAGGACCAGCGCGTCGACCAGCCGGTCAGCCTGTACGCCGCCACCAAGTCGGCCAATGAGCTGATGGCTTACAGCTATGCGCATCTGTTCGGCCTTGCGGTCACGGGACTGCGCTTCTTCACCGTGTACGGCCCGTGGGGGCGGCCCGACATGTCGCCGATGCTCTTCACGCGCGCGATCCTGGCGGGCGAACCGATCCGCGTGTTCAACGAGGGCCGCATGCGGCGTGACTTCACCTACGTCGACGATATCGTCGAGGGTGTGGCGCGGGTATTGGCGCGGCCACCGGCGGCCACGGGCGCGGGGCAGGCACCGGCCGCGATCTACAACATCGGCAACAGCGACGCCATCGAGTTGACGCAGTTCATCGCCACGCTCGAGCGCCTGCTGGGCCGTACGGCGATCCGCAATCCGCAGCCGATGCAGCCGGGCGACATGGTCGACACCTATGCGTCGGTGGCGCGATTGCAGGCGCTCACCGGCTTCGTCCCCAGCACCCCGCTGGAGACCGGCCTGCGCCATTTCGTCGTCTGGTATCGCTCCTATTTTGGGGCGTGAGCGTCGGGGCCACGGCCCGCGCTGGTAAAATCGATGGTCTTCCAGGACGGTCTGCGCTGTGCGGCCCGCGAAAGGGCGACTTCGACATGATTCTCGTCACCGGCGGCGCCGGGTTCATTGGTGCCAACTTCGTGCTGGACTGGCTGGCCGCCGACGGCGAGCCTGTCCTCAATCTCGACAAGCTCACCTACGCCGGTAATCTCGCCAACCTGGGCACGCTGGCGGGCGACGCACGGCATGTGTTCGTGCGCGGCGACATCGGCGACCGGGCAGTGCTGGCCAGACTGCTGGCCGAGTACCGGCCGCGCGCCATCGTGAATTTTGCCGCGGAGTCGCATGTGGATCGTTCGATCCACGGCCCGGCGGCGTTCGTCGAGACCAATGTGGTCGGCACGTTCAACCTGCTCGAATCGGTGCGCACCTGGTGGTCGGCGATGCCGGCGGCGGAGCGCGACAGCTTCCGCTTCCTGCACGTGTCCACCGACGAAGTGTTCGGCTCGCTCGGCGCGACGGATCCCGCATTCACGGAGGCCACGGCATATGCGCCGAACAGTCCGTACAGCGCCACCAAGGCGGCATCCGATCACCTGTTGCGCGCCTATCACCACACGTTCGGCCTGCCCACGCTCACGACCAACTGCTCCAACAACTATGGTCCGCACCAGTTCCCCGAAAAACTGATCCCGCTGATGATTGTCAACGCGATCGCAGGGAAGCCGCTGCCCGTCTACGGCGACGGCAAGAACGTCCGCGACTGGCTGTATGTCGGCGATCATTGTGCGGCCATCCGCGCGGTGTTGAAAGGCGGCCGGCCGGGCGAGACCTACAACGTCGGCGGCAACGCCGAGATGACCAATCTCGATGTCGTGCACACGATCTGCACGATGCTGGCGGCGGAACAGCCCGGTCGCGATTTCGCGCGACAGATCACCTACGTCACCGATCGTCCCGGCCACGACCGCCGCTATGCGATCGACGCCACCAAGATCCAGCGCGAACTGGGCTGGACGCCGGCGGAGACCTTCGCCACCGGCATGCGCCGCACGATCCGCTGGTATCTTGCCAACAAGGCATGGCTGGACGATGTCGCCAGCAAGGATTACCAGAAGTGGATCTCGCTGCAGTACGCGACCACCTAGGACGGCGGCGATGACACGCAAGGGCATCATCCTCGCAGGCGGCTCGGGCACGCGCCTCTATCCGGTCACGCAGGTCGTGTCGAAGCAGCTGCTGCCCGTCTACGACAAGCCGATGATCTACTACCCGCTGTGCACGCTGTTGCTGGCGGGCATTCGCGACATCCTGCTCATCTCCACACCCGAGGACACGCCGCGGTTCGCGCAGCTGCTGGGCGACGGCACGCGATGGGGGCTCAATCTTGCCTACGCCGTGCAGCCTTCGCCCGACGGCCTCGCCCAGGCCTTCATCATCGGCCGCGATTTCGTCGGCAACGATTCGTCGGCGCTGGTGCTGGGCGACAACATTTTCTACGGCCACGACCTGCAATCGCAGCTGCTGCGCGCCAGCGCGCGGCCGCGCGGCGCCACGGTGTTTGCCTACACGGTGGCCGATCCCGAGCGCTACGGCGTGGCCGAGATCGACGCCGGTGGACGGGTGTTGTCGCTGGAGGAAAAGCCGGCCAGGCCGCGGTCGCGCTATGCGGTCACCGGGTTGTATTTCTACGACCAGCAGGTGCTGGACATCGCGCGCGACTTGAAGCCCTCCGCGCGTGGCGAGCTCGAGATCACCGACGTCAACAAGGCCTATCTCGCGCGGGATGACCTTACCTGCGAAGTTATGGGCCGCGGCATGGCCTGGCTCGACACCGGCACCCACGATTCGCTGCTCGAGGCATCGCAATACATCGAGACCATCGAGCGCCGGCAGGGACTCAAGATCGCCTGTCCCGAAGAAATCGCGTGGCGCCTGGGTTACATCAACGATGCCATCCTCGAAGCGCAGGGCAATGCGCTGGCCAAGAGCGGCTACGGGCAATACCTGCTCGCGTTGCTGCGCGATCCGTTGCAGCGCTGAAGGCGCGCGTCCGTGCAGATCACGCCCACCGCGCTGCCCGACGTGCTGTTGATCGAGCCGCGCGTGTTCGGTGATGATCGCGGCTTCTTCTTCGAGAGCTGGAACGAGCGCGCGTTTGCGGCCGCGGGCCTGCCGCTCACGTTCGTGCAGGACAACCATTCGCGCTCGCATCGCGGCGTGTTGCGCGGGTTGCACTACCAGATCGAGCACGCGCAGGGCAAGCTGGTCCGCGCGATCGTCGGCGAGGTGTTCGACGTCGCCGTGGACATGCGCCGGTCGTCGCCCACCTTCGGGCAATCGTTGTCCTGCGTGTTGTCGGCGGCCAACAAGCGGATACTGTGGATTCCGCCGGGATTCGCGCACGGTTTCCTCGTGACGTCCGATGTCGCCGAGTTCGTCTACAAGACCACCGATTACTGGTATCCGGCGCATGAGCGCACGCTGCTGTGGAACGATCCGGCGCTGCGCATCGACTGGCCGGCAGGCCCGGCGCCGTCGCTAGCGGCCAAGGATGCGGCGGGTCGCCCGCTGGCCACCGCCGATGCGTTTGCCTGATCCGGGCACCGCGGCGCGAACATGAGCGTGTCGCGGCCGCGCATTCTCGTCACCGGCGCGCAGGGCCAGGTGGGCTTCGAGCTCGCCCGATTGTTGCCCGCCCACGGCGATGTGATTGCGCTGGACCGCACGGGTCTTGACCTTGCCGATCCGGACGCGATCCGGGCAGCGGTGCGCGCGATGGCACCCGACCTCATCGTCAATGCCGGCGCCTACACCGCGGTGGATCTTGCCGAAACGGAACGCGAACCGGCCTTCGCCATCAACGCGCGCGCCCCGGGGGTCCTCGCCGAGGAAGCGCGGCGCACCGGCGCATTGCTGATCCACTATTCGACGGACTATGTCTTCGACGGCGCTGCGCGCACGCCGTATCGCGAAGACGCGCCGGTGGCGCCGCTCAACGTCTACGGTGCGAGCAAGCTCGCCGGGGAAGAGGCCATCGCCGCGGTCGGCGTGCATGCGCTGACGTTGCGGACGAGCTGGGTCTACGGCACGCGCGGCCGCAATTTCCTGGTGACCATCCGGCGGCTGGCTGCCGAGCGTCCCGAGTTGCGCATCGTCGCCGACCAGGCGGGCACGCCCAACTGGGCGGTGGCGCTGGCTACGGCCACGGTCGACCTCGTGACCCAGGGACTGCCCGCCCTCAAGGATCGCGCCGGGCTCTATCATTTCAGCGCCGCCGGGGCCACAACATGGCATGGCTTCGCGCAGGCGATCGTGGGCAACGTGCGGGTTCCGGTCGTCACGCCGATCGCGACGGCCGATTTCCCGACGCCGGCGCGGCGACCGGCCTATGGCGTGCTGGATACTTCGCAATTTCGCGCCACGTTCGGATTCGGGTTGCCCGCATGGCAAGATAGCCTTGCCGCCTGTCTGGCCGACGACCGGCCGCCCGATTCCTGAGATCGGCGCGAAACTTGCAGCGGTCCCGCCACTCCAACCCGCTGCCCCACGGCGCCACCCTTCGCCAACCCATCCTGCCGGAGTCGCAATGCATTCAAATCATCCCATGCGCGTTCCAATCCTTGCACTGATCGCGCTGCTCGCTGCACCCATCGCGATGGCGGCGCTCGTCACGGCGGTTCCGCCGGCCCAATATCGCGGCGGCGGCGTGGCGCGGGCCGAGGCGGTCGTGCTCGCAGCACCCGATGTCCCGGCGCTGCGCGTCGATCTCGCGCCGGTGGCGGCAGGCGAGGAGCAGGCGATGCGCGCGTCCAATGCAGCGGCCGGCGCCATGACCGACAAGGGGCGGCCGCTGTCCATCGGCTTCGGCCGCGAACTCGGTGCCGCGCAGCGTTCTATCGATCTCGCCCGCCTCGCATGGCGCACCGGTGCCGATGGCAATCGTTACGCCCGCATCGACGTGGGCTCCCCCGGGGCCAGGGCGATGCGCGTGGCGCTGCAATTGGCCACGGCGCCGGCCGGACTGGCCTTTCGTTTTTCCGGTACCGCGGACAGTGGCGGCGCCTTCGCCACCGCGGGCGCCACCGTCGTCGCGGACGGACTCTTCTGGTCGCCCACGGTGACCGGCGACGTGCTTAGCATTGGCGTGCGCGCCGCTCCAGGCGCCGACTTGAGCGCGCTACAGCTTGTCATCCCGCGCGTGTCGCACCTGGTTGTCGATGGCGCCGATCTCAATCCGCTGACCAACAAGGCAGCCAAGGGTGTGGGCGCGGCAGGCAGCTGCAACATCGACGTGGCGTGTGTCGTCCCTTCCACCACGGCCTTCATCAACATGACGCGCGCCGTCGTCAAGATCGGCTTCGTGCAGGACGACGGCCGCAGCTATGTCTGTTCTGCCACGCTACTCAACGATTCGGTGCAGTCGTACACACCGTACATCTTCACGGCCAATCATTGCATCAACAACGCGCGCACCGCGCGCACGCTCAACACGTATTGGTTCTTCGACGCCGTGTCCTGCGGCAGCCTGACGGCAACGCCCACCGTGCACCTCACCGGCGGCGCCGCGATGCTCGGCCGCAGCCAGGATCGCGACTGGGCGCTGCTGCGCCTGAATGAAGTGCCGCCAGCCAATGCCTACTTTGCCGCGTGGCGCGCCGAGGCGCTGACGGCCGAAACGACGATTTCCTCGATTCACCATCCCAGCGGCGACCTCAAGAAGTGGTCGCAGGGACGCTACCTGCGCGACAGCTATGTCGACTACGACGAGGCGCTCGGTTACTTCAGCGATGTGACCTGGACGCAAGGCACGACCGAAGGCGGTTCCAGCGGTGCGCCGCTCCTGACGTTCCTGTCCAGCGGAGGCTACTACGAAGTGCGCGGTGGCCTCTTCGGTGGCACCGCATCGTGCAGCAATCCCGCCGGTGTGGATCAATTCTCGCAACTGCAGGCCGGGTTGCCGCTGTTGCGCCAGTACCTGACCCCCAGCTCCGCCAATCCCGGTGGCCAGGTCGCCGCCGCCGAGTTCTACAACAAGACGCTCAACCACTATTTCCTGTCCACCAATCCGGTGGAAATCGATAATCTCGACTCGGGCAGGACCGTGGGTTGGGATCGCACGGGTCTGCGCTTCCTCGCCTTCAACACGCCTTCTTCCGGCGCCAATCCGGTGTGCCGTTTCTATCGCGCGCCAGCCTACGGCGACTCGCACTTCTATTCGGCCAGTCCGACCGAGTGCGCCAACACGGCAGCCGCGCATCCAGTCGACTGGATATACGAAAGTCCCAACGTGTTCTATGCCTACCTGCCCAACACGATCACGGGCGCCTGCCCGCCGGCCACCACGCCCGTCTATCGATTCTTCAACGTGAACACGACCAATCACCGGTATACCGCCGAACTGACCATGCGCGACACGCTGGCCACCACACCCGGCTGGGTGGCAGAGGGCTACGGCCCCGGACCTTACTACCCGGTGATGTGCGCCGTTGCGCCGTAGCGCGGCGAAATCAGAAGCGGTAGTCGACGGCGGCTGCGGCGCCGCGGGCGATGGCCTGCCCGGCGCCCGCGATCACCACGGCATTCATGCCGAAGGTGACGCCATCGAGGCGCTCGTCCATCCGGTATTCGCCAAGCGTGCGCAGCGGTTCGATGCCGACCGCGGTTGACTCCTGGTCGGTGGTCGTGACGGTACATCGGGTGCACGGCTTGACACAGCGCAGCGTGACCGCGCCGATCGTGATGGTGTCGAGATGATCCTCCGCATAGGCGGGCAAGCCGTCGAGCACGATGTTCGGCCGGAACCGGTTCATCGGCAGCGCATTGCTCCCGCGCGCAACCAGGCGCGCATTGAGGTCGTCCAGCGAGGCCGTACCGATCACCAGCACCGGATAGCCGTCGGCAAACAGTGTGTGTGCGCCGCTGCTGCCGGCATGCTCGACGTTGCACGCGCGCGGGGTCGAGCGATCAAAGCGCACCAGCCGGACGGTGGTGCGGAGCCACGCCGACAGCCACGTGGCCGCCGCGCTGCCCACATCGAGGCCCCGGCCCCGGTGGCGCCAGACCTCGACATCGATCCCATTGCCGGAGTTCGTGTGCGGCACGTGCAGCGCCGCGGCGCCGGGGGCGCGCAGCGTCAATCCGTCGTGGTCCGCGTCGACGGCCACCAGCGCGAGTCGCGGCAGTTCGCGTTGGGTGACGAAGCGTCCGGCACCATCGACCACCATCCACTCGCGGTCGCCTGCACCGTTGAGGGACAACCCTGTCGCGGCCACCAGGGCCGCCATCGGGGCAAGCCCGCCGCAACCCTTGATGGGGTAGACGTAAAGCGCGGCGACGTGGGGGTCGCTCATCGGGATGGCGCGCGCACGACCGGCGCCATGCGCCGCGGCCGCGCTCAGCGCAAGCCTGCCGTGTAGTCGGCCAATGCTTTCATCTGCGCGTCGTCCATGCGCGCGGCGATCGCCCGCATGATCTTGCCGTTGACGTCGACGCCGTCCTTGTCATTGCCGCGTTCGCCGGCCTTGTACGCCTTGAGTTGCGCGTAGGTGTAGTCGGCATGCTGTCCGGCAACCCGCGGGAAATTCTTGGGGACGCCGACGCCGTTGGGCAGGTGGCAAGCCGAGCACGCGGGTACGGCATTGGTCGTGTCGCCGGCGCGATAAAGCGCCTGGCCGGCCTTGGCCAGCGTTGCGTCGCGGGCCGTCAACGGCTTCGGCTGTTGCTGCGCGAAGTAGATGCCCAGCGCGACCATGTCGGCCGGCGTCAGCGTTGCAGCCATCCCCTGCATGATCGCGTTGGCGCGGACGCCTGACCTGAAATGCTGCAATTGCCGGGTGATATAGTCCGCTCCCTGTCCGGCCAGGTTGGGATTGATGGACGCCGCACTGTTGCCGTCGACGCCGTGGCAGGCGGCGCAGACAGTCGTGACGATGCCCTTGGCCTTGGCCAGATCCGGTGCTGCGGGCGCCTGCGCTGCCAGCGGAGACGCCAGCGCCGAGGCGACAGCCGTCAGGACAATAAAGAGCGACGTCTTGCGAATCATTCCAGGTAACTCCTCGGGTGCCCCGGGCAGCAATTGCACGGAGCCGGTGACCGAATGCCTTGCCGCAGCCGCTCGAGATCTGCAGCAGGTTCAAAGGCCGTCATGACCAAACGCACTATTGTAACGGACTCGTCCCGGCGGACGAAAGCGGGCCCCCCCATGGACGACGACAGTGGTCCGCATCCGCTGCGAGGCGCGGAGTTCGTGATCGGGGCCGCTGCCCCGGCCCAGCTGCCGCTGCAGGGGGCGCCCGAGATCGCCTTCGCCGGGCGCTCCAATGCGGGAAAGTCCAGCGCCATCAACGCCCTTGCTCTTCGCACGCGCCTTGCCTTTGCCAGCCGCACCCCCGGCCGAACCCAGCAGATCAACTTGTTTGCGTTGCGCTCGGGCGCGCTGGTGGCCGACCTGCCCGGCTATGGCTACGCGGCGGTCGCGAAGAGCATCAAGCATGTCTGGCAGGAGTTCCTCTGGCATTACACGACCACCCGCTCCACGCTGGTGGCGCTGGTGCTGGTTGTCGATTCCCGCCACGGCCTCAAGGATTCCGACCTCGAGCTGTTGCGCGGTTACGTGCCGTCGGGGCGGCCAGTCCTGATCCTGGCCACCAAGGCCGACAAGCTGACGCTGACCGAGCAGCGACGTTCGCTGAAGGACATCGGGGCGCAATTGAAGGAGGCTTTTCCGACCGCCACCGCCAACATCGAGGTGCAGCTGTTCTCGGCTTCGACCCGGATGGGCGTGCCCGAGGCCGAGCGCGCGATCGCGCGCTGGCTGCCGCACGTCATGCCCGTTACTTGAGGCCACACAGGTCCTGTTGCGGCAGGCGACCGGATCACCAGTCGCAACCAAAAAAAGAAAAGGCCCCGCGGTCAAGGGGAGTGACGCGGGGCCTTGAAACACCCGTCGCAACCGCAAGGTGGCGACAGGCACCCGCTCAGGGAGGTCGCGGGAGACGAACAGCGTCTGTCCGATAGACTGAAGCATGTCGACCAAGTTCCGTGACCGGTGCGCCGGTTGCGATTTTGTCCAACCGCTGTCCTCACCCACGGTCACCGATGCGCCCTGCGCCAGCCATCCTGGCAAGCCTGCTGCACACGCTGCGCGCGCATGCGCCGTTTGTCGCCATGCCCGAGCGCGACCTCGCGCGCGCTGTCGCATCGGCGCAGCTCCAGTATTTTTCCTCCGGTGAAACGATCCTGGCGCCGGAGGCGTCGCGCCCGGCGTCATGCTGGATCGTCACCCGCGGCGCCGTGCAAGGCGAGCGCCCAGTGGCGGGTGGCGGCACCGCGCCGGCATGGGAACTGTCGGAAGGCGAGATGTTTCCGTTGGGTGCGCTGCTGTCCAATCGCGGCGTCACCAGCATCTACCGCGCGGTCGGCGATACGTTCTGCCTCGTGGTGCCGGCGGGCGAATTCGATGCGCTCGTCGCCACGTCGGTGGTCTTCCGCGACTTCTGCACGCGTCGCCTCGCGTTCCTGCTCGATCGCGTCCGGGCCCAGATCCAGGCGGACTACGCGTCCGACATCACGACTCGCCGGGGGATGGCGACGCCGCTTTTCGCGCTGGTCCGCACCGACCCCGTCACCGTGCCGCCCGCCACTTCGCTCGAAGACGCGCTGGCGTTGCTCGAGCGCGAACGCATCGGCTCGTTGCCGGTGGTGGATGCGGCAGGCCATGCGCTGGGCATCTTCACGCGCCAGGATGTGATCGGACGCATCGTGATGCCCCGGACCGCGTTGTCCACGCCGATCGCCGACGTGATGTCCTCCCCTGCCGTCGGCCTGGCCGCCACCGCCACGGCGGGGGACGCCGTGCTGTTGATGGCGCAGCGGGGCATCCGCCATGTGATTGTCACCGACGCCGTCGGCAAGGTCGAAGGCGTGGTCTCGGAGCGCGATCTCTTCAGCCTACACCGACTGTCGGTACGCGAGCTGTCGTCGGCGATCCGGCGCGCCCCGGCAGTGGAAATTCTCGAGGTGTGCGCCGCGGACATCCGCGCGCTGTCGCTCGCACTGGTCGCGCAAGGCGTGGGCAGTCGGCCCCTGACCCGTATGATCTCGAGCCTCAACGACTTACTGACCGCGCGCATCCTCGAGATCGAGGCGCCGCGTTTCGATGTTGCCGCATTCTCGCCTTGCTGGATCGGTATGGGCTCGGAAGGACGCGGCGAGCAGACGATCGCCACTGACCAGGACAATGCGCTGGTCTATGTCGCGCCGGCGGGAACGCAGCCCGGCGCGGCCGCGCGCACGCAGTTGCTGGCCTTCGCCCGCGCGGTGAACGAAGCGCTGGCCCGGTGCGGCTATCCTCTGTGCAAGGGCAACGTCATGGCGATGAACCCGCAGTGGTGCCTGCCGATGCCCGCGTGGCAGGCGACCTTCACCCAGTGGATCGACAGGGGGGATCCGGCGAGCCTGTTGGCGGCGTCGATTTTCTTCGACTTCAGGCCGCTGTGGGGCGTGGCAAGCCTTGCCGTCGACCTGCGCGCGAATATTGCGCGGCTGGCGGTGGCGAACCCGCGCTTCCTGAAGCAGATGAGTGACAACGCGCTCGCCAATCGTCCGCCGCTTTCATGGCGCGGCACGCTGGCCGCAACGGCCGACACCAGCGGCGTGGAAGGCATCGACGTGAAGCGCGTGGGCAGCATGCCGATCACGGATGCCGCGCGCATCCTGGCACTGGCGACAGGCGTCACGGCCACTGCCACGATCGATCGGTTGCTGCAGGCAGGCACGCGCCTCGGAATACCCGCGACCGACATCGGGAGCTGGTGCGAGGCTTTCGATTACCTGCAGATGCTGCGCCTGCGCACCCAGCACCGGCGCGCGGCAGACGAAATTCCGCCGACGGATGCGCCCAACTTCGTGCCGTTGGCAAGCCTGTCCGAGCTCGATCGCCGCGTATTGAAGGAAGCGCTGCGGCAGGTGCGTAAACTGCAGCAGCGCCTGCAACTCGACTATCCGTGATGTCCGCAGCCGCAATGGCCGCACGTTGGCGCCGCTGGCGCGGGAGCGGCACCGATGCGGCGGCGCGCTGGGTCGTGCTGGACACCGAGACCAGCGGCCTCGATCCGGCGCGCGACCTGCTGCTGGCGATCGGCGCGGTGGCCGTCGATGCGCGCGGCATTCGGCTGGGCGACAGCCTGGAGGTGGTGCTGCGCAACGATCGCGCCGGTGACCGCGACAACATCGTCGTGCACGGCATCGGCTACGACGCGCAGCGCGAGGGCGTACCGCCGGCGCAGGCGCTCAACGCCCTGATCGCCTTCGTGGACAGCGCGCCGTGCGCGGGATTTCACTGCGCGTTCGACCAGGCCGTACTCGCCCAAGCGGCCGCATCCGCCGGCATTGCGTTGCCGCGCTGGCACTGGCTCGACGTGGCCACATTGGCGGCGGCGCTGGATGCGCGACGCTACCGAGAAGGCTGCCGCGACCTCGATGGCTGGCTTGCCGCCACCGGCATCGCCGTCGCCGCCCGCCACAACGCCGCCGCGGATGCGCTGGCCACCGCGCAGTTGCTGTTGCACGTCCGGGCCCACGCACAGCGGGCGGAGCGGACGAATTTTACCGCGTTGGCCCGCATTTCGCGCCAGCAGCGCTGGCTCGCCGGCAGCCGCTGATCGGCGTGCGCGTTGCGGACGCTCCGGCGGCGCATTAGGATGGCCGTCCTTGACCGACAGGTATCACCATGAGTTTCTCGTTTACCGGGGGCTTCCCCGCAAGGCGTCCACGCCGCATGCGTCGCAACGATTTCTCCCGCCGGATGATGCGGGAGGTGCGGCTCGACCCCGCGGACTTCATCTATCCGGTGTTCGTCCTCGACGGCACCGGACGCGAGGAGCCGGTGCCCTCGATGCCCGGCGTCTCCCGCCGAAGCATCGACCTGCTGCTGCACGAGGCAGCCGCGTGCGTCGAGCTCGGCATCCCGGCGATGGCCTTGTTCCCGGTGATCGCGCAGGAGCATAAATCGCTGGATGCCGCCGCCGCGTGGGATCCCGACGGCCTCGTGCCGCGCACGGTGCGGGCACTCAAGGAAAAATTCCCCGACCTCGGCGTGATCACCGACGTCGCGCTCGACCCGTACACGATTCACGGCCAGGACGGCCTGCTCGACGCCAGCGGCTACGTGTTGAACGAGGCCACCGTCGTGGCGCTGGTGAAGCAGGCGCTTTGCCATGCCCGGGCGGGTGTCGACATGGTCGCGCCTTCCGACATGATGGACGGGCGCATCGGCGCGGTGCGCCGCGCGCTCGACGGCGCCGGCCACGAACTCACGCGCATCCTCGCGTACTCGGCCAAGTATGCGTCCGCGTTCTACGGTCCGTTTCGCGATGCCGTGGGCTCGTCCGCCAACCTCAAGGGCGGCGACAAGTACACGTACCAGATGGATCCGGCCAACAGCAACGAAGCGCTGTGGGAGGTTTCCTTCGACATCGAGGAGGGCGCCGACATGGTCATGATCAAACCGGGGCTGCCCTATCTCGACATCGTGCGGCGCGTGAAGGACACCTTCGGCCTGCCGACCGCGGTCTACCAGGTGTCGGGCGAGTACGCGATGCTGAAGGCAGCCGGCGCCGCGGGCTGGCTCGACGAGCGGGCCTGCGTGCTCGAGGCGCTGACCGGGATGAAACGTGCCGGCGCCGACGCCATCCTCACCTACTTCGCGCTCGACGCGGCACGCTGGCTGCGCGACTGAAACTCGCTCAGGCAGCCAGCAGCGCCGCGAGTGCCGCGGCATCGAGGCGCACCGGTTCGTTGCCGCCGCGGTCGCGCTGGGGCCGTTGCCGGGCGGCGGCCGGTGAGCGGATCGACAGCCGCACTCCTGCGACCGGGCTGTCGAGGTAGAGCTCGGCCGCGCCGTCGCGGTCGCCATGCATCGTGCGATAGGCAACCCTCGCGTTGAGCAGCGCGAGCTCCACCTCCTTGGCATCGGTGGCGACGAGGTCGAGGCGGATGTCCGAGTGCGCCGTGGCCCAGCCTGCAGCGACACCACCGGTCAGTTCAGGTGCGAAGGCGGCAAGGTTGCGCATCCAGCGCAGCGCTTCCTCGCGCTGTTCGCGCAGCCGCGCCGCGTGCGCAGCGCCGCCGTACAGCGCGTGGAATTCGACCAGCGCGCTCTCGATTTCATCGTCGCCGGGCAGCGCTTCGCGCTCGGGCAGGCCCAGCAAGCGTACCGCCTTGCGC
>JANMCS010000178.1:0-21656 GCA_031361405.1 Betaproteobacteria bacterium | reverse complement strand
CTTGAGCGTGATTCGGGCCACGATGGTTACGCCTTGCTGTAGATCTCGGCGCCTTTTTTCACGAATTCCACCGCCTTCACTTCCATGCCTTTCTTCAACGCCTCCTCGTCGGTGACGCCGAGCCTGGCCGCGTATTCGCGCACGTCCTGCGTGATCTTCATCGAGCAGAAATGCGGACCGCACATCGAGCAGAAGTGCGCCAGCTTGGCCCCGTGCTGCGGCAAGGTCTCGTCGTGGAATTCACGCGCCTTGTCGGGATCGAGGCCCAGGTTGAACTGGTCTTCCCAGCGAAATTCGAAGCGCGCCTTCGACAACGCGTTGTCGCGCAGCTGCGCGCCCGGATGGCCCTTGGCAAGATCGGCGGCGTGCGCCGCCAGTTTGTACGCCATGATGCCGTCCTTCACATCGGCCTTGTTGGGCAGGCCGAGGTGTTCCTTGGGAGTGACGTAGCAGAGCATCGCGGTGCCGTACCAGCCGATCATCGCCGCACCGATGGCGCTGGTGATGTGATCGTAGCCGGGCGCGATGTCGGTGGTGAGCGGGCCCAGCGTGTAGAAGGGCGCCTCGCCGCACAGACGCAGCTGCTCGTCCATGTTGTACTTGATCATATGCATCGGCACGTGGCCGGGGCCCTCGATCATCACCTGCACGTCGTGCTTCCACGCCACCTGCGTCAGTTCGCCCAAGGTGGCCAGCTCACCCATCTGCGCCTCGTCGTTGGCGTCGTGAATGGAGCCGGGACGCAAGCCATCGCCCAGCGAAAACGCGACGTCATAGGCCTTCATGATCTCGCAGATTTCCTCGAAGCGCGTGTAGAGGAAGCTTTCCTTGTGGTGCGCCAGGCACCACTTGGCCATGATCGAGCCGCCGCGCGACACGATGCCCGTCATCCGCTTGGCGGTGAGCGGGATGTAGCGCAGCAAAACGCCGGCATGGATGGTGAAATAGTCCACGCCTTGCTCGGCTTGCTCGATCAACGTGTCGCGGTAGATTTCCCACGTCATGTCTTCGGCCTTGCCGTTGACCTTTTCCAGCGCCTGGTAGATGGGCACCGTGCCGATGGGCACCGGCGAATTGCGCACGATCCACTCGCGCGTCTCGTGGATGTTCTTGCCGGTGGAAAGATCCATCACCGTGTCGCCGCCCCAGCGGATGGCCCACGTCATCTTCTCCACTTCCTCGCCGATCGACGACGACACGGCGGAGTTGCCGATATTGGCGTTGATCTTCACGAGAAAGTTGCGGCCGATGATCATCGGCTCGGATTCCGGGTGGTTGATGTTGTTGGGAATGATCGCGCGGCCGCGGGCCACTTCGTCGCGGACGAATTCAGGCGTGATGAGGCGCGGGATCGATGCGCCGAAATCCTGCCCGGGATGCTGGCGGCGCACACTCTCGGGGAATTGACCCACCAGCGATTCGCGCATCAGGTTCTCGCGGATCGCGACGAATTCCATTTCCGGCGTGATGATGCCCTTCTTCGCGTAGTGCATCTGCGAGACGTTGGCACCGGCCTTCGCGCGCCGTGGCATCCGATGCAGGTCGAAGCGCAGGCCCTGCAGTGCAGGATCCGCCAGTCGTGCCACACCGAACGCCGACGACGGGCCGGGCAGTGCCTCGGTGTCACCGCGCTCGGCAATCCACCCGGCGCGTAACGGCGCCAAACCCTTGCGGATGTCGATGGCCGCCGCCGGGTCGGTGTACGGACCGGAGGTGTCGTACACGGCGAGCGACGGATTCTTCTCCGCGCCAAACGAGGCAGGCGTATCGCTCTGCGTGATCTCGCGCATCGGCACGCGGATATCGGGCCGCGACCCTTCGACGTGGATCTTGCGCGAAGCAGGCAAGGGCGCGACCGCAGCGGTATCCACCTTCGCGTCGCGCGCGAAGAACTGGTCGGGGGCATTCATGGCGTTCTCCTCAAGGCACTTCATGGCGCGAGGAGCGGAAGAAGGATCTTCACGCTTCCCTGCGCCGGCATTATCCGGATCAGGTTCCAAGGGTTTGATCTCACCCGGCCGCCGCATTGGACAACAAGCTTGCCCACATCGCGGCCAGGACCCCTAGCGCAGGGGGAACGTTACGCGCAATCGGCATTCCCGGCAATCGAGCGTTGCCCGCGGTCGCGCCGGGTGCGTAAAATGCCCCATGGCGAGAATCACTGCGGGTGTAGCTCAATGGTAGAGCAGAAGCTTCCCAAGCTTACGACGAGGGTTCGATTCCCTTCACCCGCTCCAGACACCCGCACGCAGCTCGCGTCGTCGCTGCCGTTTCTCGGCGACACGGTGCGCATGCCGTGGGAGTCGCCGCTCACGGCACGCGAGTCGGTGGTGCCGCCGGCGCGGGCGGTCCAGTTTCGCGTTGCCGTGGGTCCCGGCGCCGACCGCTATGTGCCCCGCTTCATCGGCTATGAGCGCGCAGGTCGTCCACTGCTTGGCTGGCATTGGGGCGCCCTGGTGTTCGGCAGCGCGTGGGCGTGTTATCGACGGCTGTGGCTTCCCGCCACGGGTTACGCCACGTTGTCCGTGGCCGGCGCCGTGGCCTTCGTTGCCGTCGAACCCGATCTCGGCGACTCGTTGGGGATGTGGTTTGCCGTGGTGGCACTTTTGGTGTGGCTGGTGCCGGGCGTTATCGCGGCTCTCTTCGCCCACATGCACGTCTATGCGCGCGTGAAGCGGCTGGTTGCGCGTGCCGAAGGCTTCGGCGTCGGCGCCACCGGTATCGTGAAGTGGCTGGCGTCCCGGCCGCCCACGGCCACCGTGGCCGGGGCGGTCGCCGGATTGGCCGTGGCGGGCGCGCTGGCCGTACTGCTGGTCCCGCGCATGGACGCGATGCTTGGCGAGCGTAACGTACGGGCCAAGGTGGCCACGCTGCTCGCAGTGATCGAACCGCTGGAACGTCAGGTGGAAGCCAGCTGGACCAATCGCAAGCCGATGCGGCTTACGCTGGCCGATGCCGCGGCGCTGGTCGAGCGCAGCGGCAACCTGCTTGAAAGCATCTCGGTCAATCCGGCCAATGGGCGCCTGAGTCTCGTGTTGGGCTCGGCGGTAGCGGAGCTGGCGGGCCGCAACATCCTGCTGGCCCCCACGGTGGCCGCATCGCAGCAGCTGGCGTGGGTCTGCGTGCCGGTGGGCATCGCCGCGAAATACCTCCCGGTGGATTGCCGCAAGTAGGACCGACGGCCCTGGGCAGATCCGTAGGCGAGGCTTCAGCCTCGCGAAGCGCCATGCGAAGTTGAAGTCTCGCCTACACGAACCAACGGCCCATTTGTGCAGGCGGTTACGGCCGCAGATAGGCCCAGCCCTGCATCTGCCGCTGCGTGATTTCCACCACGCCTGACGGCACGTAGCCGATCTTGCCCAGCATGTCTGCCGGCGCCAACTTCGCGCCGCGCATCGTGTTTTCGCACGCCAGCACCTTCACGCCTGCGCCCAGCGCCTCATCGATGCGGGTCGCTACCGCCGAATCGGCTTTCAACATGCCGATGCCGGGGCCGTAGGCCACGAGTTCGATGTCGATATTGGCGGCCCCCAGGTCCGCCTGCAGGTTGCGCACATTGTTGAGCGCGAGATTCCACTTCGCGGGATCGGCCTCGCTCATCTGCACGACGACCTTGGCACGGACGGCCTGCTGCGCTTGCGCGGGCATGCTGCCGAGCGCCAATAGTGGAAAAATAAGAAGGCCGGTCAACAGGTGGCGGCGAAGCGAGCGATTGAACATGGGAATGGTCTCCAGTTGGGGACGGGCAGCGAAAGCTGTCCGATTGTCCGCCAAAGCGGTGGCGGCTAGGTAGCCGGCGTCGCGACCGACGCCTTCCCGCCCAGCGCGTTTGCAACCTTGAACGCCAGCGGATTGATCACGATGGAAATCAGCGCGCCGCCCAGGATGAGACCGTGGCCTTCCACCGGCATCACACCGAGCTCCACCGCCATCGCGGCCAGGATGAATGAGAATTCCCCGATCTGGGCCAGCGCGGCGGCCACCCGCAATCCGGTGCGCGCGGGTTGCCGCAGCGCGATCACGATCAGGAAGGCGGCAATGGATTTGCCGATGACGACAATGGCCACGGTCGCCGCCATCGCGAGCGGCTGGCGCACCAATATCGACGGATCGAAGGCCATGCCCACGGCCACAAAGAACAGCACGGCGAACGCATCGCGAAACGGCAGCAGCTGGTTCGCCACGCGATGGCCGAGCGGCGAGCCGTTCAGCACCACGCCGGCCAGGAACGCGCCAAGCGCGTAGGACACGCCGAAGAGTTCCGCGGCGCCAAACGCGATGCCCAGTGCCAGCGCCAGGCCGCAGAGCAGCAACAGTTCGCGCGAATGCAACCGGTCGACGCGGCCGAGAAGCCACGGCAGCGTGCGCGTGCCCACCACCAGCATCAGCACGGCGAAGATCGCCACCTTGAGCAGCGCGATGCCGATGATCGGCAGCGTGGCCGCGGAGGCGAAACCGATGGCACCCGTCCGTGCAAATACCGGCAACAGCACCAGCGCCAGCACCATCACCAGGTCCTCTACCACCAGCCAGCCCACGGCCAGCCGACCATCGGGCGTTGCGACGGCGTCGTCCGCCTCGAGCGCGCGCAGCAGCACCACGGTGCTGGCGACTGCCAGCGCGAGGCCGAAGACGATGCCCGCCGCGAGCGTCCAGCCGAAGAAGTGCGCAGCGGCCGCGCCCATCGCGGTGGCTACCGCGATCTGGCCGATGGCGCCGGGTACGGCAATGCGCCAGACCGACAACAGGTCCTTCAGTGAAAAGTGCAGCCCGACGCCGAACATCAGGAAGATGACGCCCATCTCCGACAATTGCGGAGCGAGCTTGGTGTCGGCCACGAAGCCGGGCGTGAAGGGACCCACGACGATGCCCGCCAGCAGATAGCCGACGATGGTGGGCAGGCCGATGCGTGCGGCCAGGGCGCCGAACGCAAACGCCCAGGCAAAGCCGATGGCCAGCGTGGCGATCAGGCTGTGCGAATCTTGCACGGCAACCTGTTGCAAATCGGCGTCATGATTGGATCATAGCGTGGCGACGCGGTGTGCCCGGTGGACGTTGCGGCTGTAGGCGAGGCTTCAGCCTCGTTGGTTTGGCGTCGCGATCTACCTGCGAGGCTGAACCCTCGCCTACGGTGATATCAATGCCGCATCCTGGTGCGGTGGCTCCGAAGGCGAGCTACTGGTAAACTGGTCAGACCAGTTGCCGGGCCGCTCGCGCCCGGCTTTCCTTTTCGCTCCGCATCGCCGTGATCGACGCAGCATTACCGTGAACCAATCGAGCCTGACCCCGTTTGCGTGGCTGCGTGCGCTCCTCTTCATGGCGCTCGTCCTGGCTTTCGTCGGTGCCCACGCACAGCCGGCGGCCACGGATGTGCCCGGGCTGCGGCTGCCGCGCGATGTGCTGCCGGTCGCGTACACGTCCACGCTGACCATCGATCCCGACAAGGCCACGTTTGACGGGGTCATCGAGATCGAAGTGCGCGTGGTCAAGCCCACCGCCCGCGTGTGGCTGAACGCGAGGAATCTCGCGATCGCCGTGGCCAGCGCGACGATCGTGGCGCCCGATGCGAAGCCGCTCGTGGCCACGGTAATTCCCGGCAACGACGACGTGATCGGACTGCAGTTCGATGCGCCGCTGCCGGCAGGCACGGTGAAGTTGAATCTGCGCTATGCGGGCGTTGTCCAGGATGAAAACGCGCTGGGCATCTTCCGGCAGCAGGAGCGCGAGCGCTGGTCCGTGTTCACGCAGTTCGAGCCGCTGGATGCGCGCCGCGCGTTTCCATGCTTCGACGAGCCCGACATGAAGGCCACGTGGCAACTGACGTTGCGCATTCCGGAGAACCTGCGCGCCGTAAGCAACATGCCGGTCGAAGCCACCTCGACGCTGCAAGGCGGTCTGCGCGATGTCACGTTCAAGCGTACGCCGCTGCTGCCAAG
Organism: Betaproteobacteria bacterium; assembly: GCA_031361405.1. Lineage (GTDB taxonomy): Bacteria > Pseudomonadota > Gammaproteobacteria > Burkholderiales > Casimicrobiaceae > VBCG01. Next base: position 15,720 of record JANMCS010000178.1, on the reverse strand, counting down.
CTACCTCATCGCTTTTGCGGTCGGCGATTTCGACGTGGTGGACGCGGGCAAGGCCGGCCTCGATGCCACGCCGATCTCGATCATCACGCCCAAGGGCCGCGGTGCCGAAGCCGCCTACGCCGCCGCCAACACCGGCGCAATACTCGCGGCCACCGAGAAGTACTTCGGCATGGCCTACCCGTTTCCGAAGCTCGACCTGATTGCCATCTCCAAGTCGACGTTCGGCAGCGCGATGGAAAACCCCGGCCTCATCACCTATACCGGGCGGTCGCTGCTGGTGCGGCCGGACGAGCTTTCGCCGGGCTTCGAGCAGCGCTTCATCGGGACCACCGCGCATGAAATCGCGCACATGTGGTTCGGCAACTACGTGACGATGGCATGGTGGGACGACCTCTGGCTCAACGAATCCTTCGCGTCGTGGATGGGCTCGACAGTGACGCAGGAGGTGCGGCCCGAATGGGGTGGCACCGGCTGGCGCGCGTACCAGCGCAGCCGCGCGATGGAAGCCGATCGCCTGCCTTCGGCGCGGCGCATCCGTTCGCCGGTGGCCGCCGGTGGCGACGTGCAGGCGTCCTTCGACGGCATCGCCTACGCCAAGGGTGAATCGATCCTGACGATGTTCGAAGCCTGGCTCGGGCCTGAAAAATTTCGCGAAGGGGTGCGCCGCTACGTCAGCAAGCACGCCTGGGGCAATGCCACCGCCGAAGATTTCTTTGCTGCGCTCGCCTCGGCCGATGATGCGGTGGTGCCCGCGCTGCGCGGCTTCGTCGAGCGGGCGGGGTTCCCGGTACTCGATGTTGCGCTGAACTGCACCGACAAGCCGGCGCTGGTGCTCGCGCAGCGCCGCTTCGAATCCGTGGGTGCGCCAGCCGGCGACGCCGTGCACTGGGCGTTTCCCGCCTGTTTCGAATATGGCGACGCGAAGCAGGGACGCGAGGTGTGCGTGCTGGTCAAGGATGCGCGCCAGGTGGTGCCACTGCCGACGACCACCTGTCCGCAATGGGTAATCGCCAATCGCAGCGGCATCGGTTATTTCCTGCCACAGTTGTCGCCCGCGCTCTATGCGGCGCTGCCGCAGGCGCGTGACGTGCTGGCCCCCGCCGATTACGGTGCGTTGCTGGGCGATCTCGGCATGCTGGCGAGCAGCGGCGTCGTGGATTATGCCGTGGCGCTGCCGGTGGCCGCGGGGCAGGCCGGCAACACGGACCCGCGCGTGGCCCGGCGCGCGGCTGATGTGCCTTTCCGGCTGCCGCAATCGCTGCTCGATGCGGACAACATTGCGCAATACGCGGCGTGGGTGCGCCGTAATTTCGGCGAGCGCGCGGCGGCGCTGGGCTGGTTGCCCACGCCGGGCGAGAGCGCCGATGTATTGCGCCTGCGCGAAGGCCTGGTGCCGCTGGTAGCCGTGCGTGGCGCCGACGCCGCCCTGGCGAAGGATGCGCAGCGCCTGGCAACCCTCTGGCTGGCCGACCGCAAGGCCGTGCCGCCCTCGGCGCGCCGCATGGTCCTTGAGGGTGCGGCGATGACGGCCGGAAGCGCGGGCGCGCCGCTCTTCGACGGTTTGCTTGAGGTAGCGCTGGCCAGCAAGGACGCCAATGAGCGCGACGATGTGCTTGCCGCGCTTGGCTCGTTCCGCGACCCCGCGTTGCTGGACCGTGCATTGGCGCTCACGCTGGACGCGCGCCTGGCCACGCGCGACAGCACGGCGCCGCTGGAGCAGGCGCTGCGCGGAGCCGCCACCAGTCCTGCCGCACTGGCGTGGCTGGCACGCAACATCGATGCGTTGACCGCCCGGCACCCGCCCGATTACCAGGGGTATTGGCCGGCGTGGGCCGTGGCGGCGTGCACCGGTGCCGAACGCGCGCAGTTCGTCGCGATATTCGAGAGCCGCGCCAAGGGGTTCGACGCGGGTCCCCTTGTCTATCGCAAGGCACTGGAAAAAATCGATGCGTGCATCGCCGCGGTGCGGGTGCAACGCGCGCCGCTCAATGCGTTTCTGGGCGCGCTGCGATGAACAGGGGCCCCACGCCGATTCCGCTCGCAGCCGTGCTGCTGATCACCGGCGCCGTGGGATGCTTTGCCATCCTCGACGGCGTGATCAAGACGCTGGCGGACAGGCATCCGGTGCCGCTGCTCGTCTGGGCGCGGTGGGGTTTCCAGGTGCTGGCGATGCTGGTCTGGCTGGCGCCGACGATGGGCACCGGCATGGTCCGCACGCGGCAGTTGCCGATGCAGCTGGTCCGCGGCGTGCTGCTGCTCGGCTCGTCGCTGTGTTTCATGACGGCGCTCAAATACCTGCCGCTGGCCGATGCCACCGCGCTCAACTACATGACGCCCACCATCGTGATCCTGCTGGCGGTCGTGATCCTGCGCGAACGGATGACCGGCGCGCGGATCGGCTTCGTGCTGGCCGGGCTCACCGGCATGCTGATGATCGTGCAGCCCGGCGCCGAGATGATGAAGGGCACCGTGATCTTTGCGCTGGGTTCCGCCGTCTTCTATTCCTTCTACCAGATCACCACCCGAATGCTGGCCGGCGACGATCCACGCGTCACCTTGTTCTATCCGGCGCTGATCAGCACGTTGCTGATGACGCTGGTGTGGCCATGGTTCGGTTCGCGCATCGACCTGTCGTGGCACGATCTCGCGCTGCTTGGACTGATCGGCGTGCTGGGTACCATCGGCCACTTCCTGTTCATCCTCGCCTTCCAGCGGGCGCCCGCGTCGGCGCTGACGCCCTTCACCTATCTGCAACTGGTGTTCGCCACGCTGATCGGCTGGCTGGTCTACAACACCTTTCCGGATGCATTGACGCTGGCCGGCATGGTACTCATCGCCGGCAGCGGACTGCTGCTTACGTGGCACGAACGCCGGCGCGCGCTGTTGGCGCCCGCCGAGCCGACGGCCGTCGACTGATCGCCTTCAACAACAGGAGGAACACCATGAGCAAACCACGCATCGGCTTCATCGGCATCGGCTTGATGGGCCACGGCATTGCGAAGAATCTCGTCACCAAGGGCTTTCCGCTGGCCGTACGCGTGAACCGCAACCGCAAGCCGCTCGAGGACCTGCTCGCGGCCGGCGCCAAGGAGGTGCAGACCAACGCCGAGGTGGCCACCCATGCGGACATCGTGTTCCTGTGCGTGACCGGCGCGCCGCAGGTCGAGGAAATCATCAACGGCAAGGACGGCATTGCGAGCGTGGCGCGCAAAGGTCTCATCATCGTCGATACGTCCACCAGCGAACCCGCCACCACGGCGAAGATGCGCGAGGAGCTCGCCGCGAAGGGTGTGCGCTTCATCGACGCGCCGCTGGCCCGCACGCCGGTGGAGGCCGAACTGGGCAAGCTCAACATCATGGTCGGCGCCGACGACGCGACGTTTGCCGAACTGCAGCCGGTGCTCGCCGCGTTCTGCGAAAACATCATCCACGCGGGCCCGGCGGGCCATGGCCTGGTGTTGAAGCTCATCAATAATTTCATTGCGCAGGCCATCGCCACGGCCACCGCAGAAGCGTTGGCCGCCGCCGCGAAGTCCGGGCTGTCGATCAGAAAGCTGCACCAGGTGATCTCGGCGGGCGCCGTCAATTCCGGCATCTTCCAGATGATGGTCGGCAAGATGCTCGAGAATGATGGCGACCTTACGGGCCTGAAATTCACGCTGGTCAACGCGATGAAGGACCTGCGCTACTACACGCACTTTGCCGAGGCGCTGCCGGTGTCGGCCATCATCGGCGAGGCGGTGCACCAGAGCCTCGTCAACGCCAACCTCATGGGCTTCGGCGACAAGTACGTGGCGTCGCTGATCGAGGCGCAGGAGAAGCTGAACGGCGTCGACATCGTGGGCGCTTCCAAGCGCTGACAGCGGTGCCGGCCGGATGCGGCACAATGCGCGGATGAAACTCCTGTTGCTTGGTGGTACGCGGTTCCTCGGCCGGGCGGTGGTCGATGCGGCGCTCGCGCGCGGCCATCAGGTCACGCTGTTCACGCGCGGCAAGCAACCCAACCCGTGGGGATCGGCAGTGACGATGCTGGTGGGTGACCGCGATCCCGCGGTGGCCCCCGGTCTGGCTGCGCTGGAGGCGGGCGCGTGGGACGCCGTGGTCGACACCAGTGGCTATGTGCCGCGCATCGTCGGCGCGTCGGCGAAAGTGCTGCGTGAACGCGTGGGACGGTATCTGTTCGTCTCGTCGATCTCCGTCTACGCCGACCTGAGCCGGCCGGGCGTGGATGAGAGCGCGCCCGTGGGTGCGCTGGAGGATCCCGTCACCGAGGACATCGGCAGCCACTATGGTCCGCTCAAGGCCGCGTGCGAGGCGGTCGTGCGCGACGCCTTCGGCGCGCGTGCCTGCGTCGTGCGGCCGGGCCTTATCGTGGGTCCGCACGATCCCACCGATCGCTACGGCTACTGGGTCGCACGGTTTGTACATCCGCAGCTGTTGGGCGCCCGTGGTCCCGAGGCGGTGGTACCCGCGCCGCGGTCGGCGTGGTTCCAGGCAATCGATGTGCGCGACCTTGCCGCGTGGATGGTCAAGCTCGTCGAAGACGGCACCGCAGGCACGTTCAACGCCTGTGGCCCGGCACGCGACACCACGTTCGGCGATTTCATCGCAGCTTGCGTCAAGACCGGGGGCGCCGCGGCGCCGCAAACGCTGTGGGTCGACGAGGCCGAGCTGCTCGAGCACAAGGTGGAGCCGTGGACGGGCCTGCCGATGTGGCTGCCGTCGACGATTGCCGACAGCGGCGGTTTCGCGCAGGTCGATATCGGCAGGGCGCAAGCCGCCGGATTGTGCGCGCGGCCGGTGGCCGCCACGATCGCCGACACGGCGGCGTGGCTCGCGCAGCGCGACAACACCGGGGCGTGGAAGGCCGTGCTCACTGCCGATGCGGAAGCGGCCATCGCCGCCGCGGTCGCGCGGACATCCGCTTGAACCGCGGGCGCGTGCCATGGCCATGACACTCGCCGAAGCCAACGCCTACGCGGAGTTCGCCTGCCGGATGGCGGACGCTGCGGGCGCGGTGATCCTGCCGCACTTTCGCGCAGTGATCGCGATCGAGGACAAGCGCAACTTCATGGGCTACGACCCGGTGACCGTGGCCGATCGCGCCGCCGAGGATGTGATTCGCGCTGCGATCAAGACCACGTACCCGACGCACGGCATTCACGGCGAGGAACACGGTCGCGAAGCGGGCACGTCGCCGTTGACGTGGGTGATCGACCCCATCGACGGCACCAAGAGTTTCATCCTGGGCCAGCATCACTGGGCCATCCTGATCGCGCTGCACGACGGCACGGCGCCTGTGGTGGGCGTCACGCACCAGCCCTTTGTCGGCGAGACCTTCGTCGGCGTGGTCGGTGGCACTGCGCAATGGCGGCGCGGCGACGAACGGCGCACGCTGCGCACGCGGCCCTGCGCCCGGATCGAGGACGCTATCGTCACCACGACCGATCCGCGCCAGTTCCGTACACCGGTGGAGCAGGCGTCGCTGCAGGCGGTGGCGGATCCCGCGCGATTCCTGCGCTATGGCGGCGACTGCTACTGCTATACGCAACTCGCGATGGGCTTCGTCGACGTCGTGATCGAGAACGGTCTGCAGCCCTATGACGTGCAGGCGCTGATCCCGCTGGTTGACGCGGCCGGCGGTGCCATCACCAATTGGCAGGGCGGGCCGTGCGACCAGGGCGGCGCCGTCGTGGCGTCGGGTGACCCCGCGTTGCACCAGGATGTGCTGCGCCGGTTGCAGTCCGCAAATAAGTAGGGTCAGACTCCACTTAATCACTTGGGGTATCCCCATTAAGTGGAGTCTGACCCTAATTATTTACAGATGCGCGAGCGGCAACGCGGTCGTGTCCTTGACGGTTTCCAGCACGAACGACGACTGCACGTTGACCACCACTGGCAGCGCCAGCACGTGCTCCATCAGGAAGCGCGAATAGTGGTCGAGGTCGGGCGCGATCACCTTCAACTGGTAGTCCCACTGGCCTGACAGCGCGTAGCACGTCAGCACGTTCGGCCATTTCTGCACCGCCTTGCGAAACGTCGAGCGCGCGTGCTCGGCCTGCTTGTCCAGCATTACTTCGAGATGCGCGATCAGCCCGAGACCCAGCAGTTTGGGGTCGAGCACCGCCGCGTAGCGCGCGATGACGCCGGACTCCTCCAGCCGCTGCAGTCGCCGCAGGCACGGCGACGGCGACAGCGCCACCTTGTGCGCCAGCTCGGCGTTGGTCATCCGACCGTGCTCCTGCAGCAGCGCCAGCATGCGCCGGTCTGCGCGGTCGAGTTCGGGCAGCGGGGTGCGCATCGGCTATTCCATGGCGTAAAGGGTTTTGTACAAGCAATAATATTGCATGAAGTAAAACAATCACGCAATAAAACGCCGACCGCGCTGGAGGTCTTTCGCTACACTTTCGCCTTCCCGATCCACCTTCCGGACCTTGCCATGGCCGCTGCCGCACCTGCACTCTGGGACAACCCGCTCGGTACCGACGGGTTCGAATTCATCGAATACGCAGCACCCGACCCGGCAGCGCTGGGCCAGCTCTTCGAGGAGATGGGCTTCACCGCGGTGGCCCGGCACCGCTCGAAGAACGTGCTGCTGTACCGGCAGGGCGATATCAACTTCATCGTCAACGCCGAGCCGGATTCGTTTGCGCAGTCGTTTGCTCGCGTCCACGGTCCGTCGATCTGCGCGATCGCGTTTCGCGTGAAGGACGCAGCGCTGGCCTGCGCCTCCGCCGTCAAGCACGGCGCGTGGGGCGTGGAAAATCGCCCAGGCCCGATGGAGCTCAACATTCCCGCCATCAAGGGCATCGGCGACTCGCTGATCTACCTCGTCGACCGCTATCCGGGCTCTCCCGCCAACGCCGGCGGCCAGGTGTCGATCTACGACATCGACTTCGTGCCGCTGCCGGGCGTGGATCAGCACCCGCAGGGCGCGGGCCTGACCTACATCGACCATCTCACCCACAACGTGCATCGCGGCCGCATGGGCGAGTGGGCCGATTTCTATGCCGGCATCTTCAATTTCCGCGAGGTTCGCTATTTCGACATCGAGGGCAAGCTGACGGGATTGAAGTCGAAGGCGATGACCAGTCCCTGCGGCAAGATCCGCATCCCCATCAACGAGAGTTCGGACGACAAGAGCCAGATCCAGGAATATCTCGTCGCCTACCGCGGCGAGGGCATCCAGCACGTCGCGCTGGGCACGCGCGACATCTTTGCCACCGTGGAGCAGCTGCGCCGGCAGGCCGTCGTGTTCCAGGACACGCCGGAAACCTATTACGACCTGCTTGCCACGCGCCTGCCCGGGCATCAGGAAGACGAGGCGCGATTGCGCCAGAACCGCATCCTTCTCGATGGCGCCCCGGTGGACAACGAGATGCTGTTGCAGATCTTCACGTCCACCGTCATCGGCCCGATCTTTTTCGAGATCATCCAGCGCAAGGGCAACGAGGGATTCGGCGAGGGCAACTTCCAGGCGCTGTTCGAGTCCATCGAACTGGACCAGATCCGGCGCGGGGTGCTGAAGGCATAGTGCGCGGGGGATTCGCCGGCTTGGCGGTAATCGCGGGGTTGGCCGAGAGGCTGGAGCCTCGCCTACGGGGTTTCGGGGGTTCGCCGGAGTGGAGGGTTGGCCGCGAGGCTGATGCCTCGCCTGCAGGGGACGGCGGACCCGCCGTCCAGTCGTCTTTGCAGTGCACCATCCGCGGGCACTCCGGGGCGTTTCCGCCTGCTTTGCTGTCGTCGTTACCGATCCGGGTGCCGACTGGGGAAAACTGGGCTTGTAATTCGGGGATCGGAGCCGCATCTGCCCTCGTCCAGGCCCGAATTTGGTGCGTTAACGCCGTCAACGTGATACATTTGGCGGTGCAACATGACAAGGCTATGTCAGTGCTCACTCCTCTTGGATTTTCGCTCTTGCGTCAGCTTTCCGACGGCGCTTTCCACTCCGGTGAAGATCTCGCCGCCACGGTGGGGCTGACGCGCGCCCGGGTTTCCCAGTTGCTGAAACAGGCCGAAACGGCCGGTTTGTCCCTCGAACGTGTACGCGGACTGGGCTATCGCCTGACCGCGGCCCCCGATTTCCTGGACGCCATTGCGGTGCGCACGGCGCTTCGCGACATTGCCGCCAAAGGCCCCGGCTTCCCGCCGCTGGACGTCGAAATCGTCGATCAGATCGGCTCCACGTCCACCGAATTGCTGCGCCGCTCGCAGCGCAAGGACATTCACGGCACGGTGCTGGCCGCCGAATGGCAGACGGCAGGTCGCGGTCGCCGCGGCAAGGCATGGACAGCGATCGCGGGGGGCAGCCTCACGTTTTCGCTGGGCTGGCAGTTCGAGCAGGGCGCCGGTTTCCTGGCCGGGCTGTCACTGGCCGTAGGCGTTGCCGTCGTGCGTTCGCTCGAAGCCGAAGGCCTCGCCGGCGTCGAGCTCAAGTGGCCCAACGACCTCATTCACAAGCATCTGAAAGTCGGCGGCATCCTGGTCGAATTGAACGGCGATGCGCTTGGCCCGTCCGTGGTCGTGGTCGGCGTGGGCCTCAACGTGCGCCTGCCGGTGGAAATTCGCCGCGACATCGAGCAACCGGTCAGCGACCTGACCACGGTGGCGGGGCGCGGTGCGCCGGCCATCGATCGCAATCACCTGCTGGCGCGCGTCGCCTCCGAACTCGCGTCCACGCTCGATGCGTATTCGCGCGCCGGCTTCCCGCCGTTCGCCGCTGAATGGCAGCGTCGTCACGCGTACCAGGGCAAGCCGGTGAAATTGCTGCTGCCCGATGGCGCCAGCGTCATGGGCACGGTTGCCGGCGTGGACAGCGCCGGTGCGTTGGTGCTGGCGGATGGCCCGCGTCGCGCGCGGTACTTGGCCGGCGAAATTTCGCTGCGCCGCGCCTGATTCGTTTCGCGGTCCCCAAGCATCCGTAGGCGAGGCTTCAGCCTCGTACGCTCGCGAGGCTGAAGCCTCGCCTACAGGGTGGACGCAAAAGAAGCGAGAATCGTCGCCGTCAGACGCGAACCGCGCGCCGCGAGGCGCACGCCTACACGCATTTGCGCATGTCGTGGATAATCGGGCGGTTCGCCGCATCGTGGCGCCATCCTGCATCCCATGCGCATCGTCCTCATCCTCCTGCTGCTCGCCAACCTCACGCTCTATGCGTACACGCGCCTCGACACTGGCGCGGGCGAGGCGGTGCTGCTGCAGGACCAGATCCAGCCGGACAAGATCAAGCTGCTGACGCCGCAGCAAGTGGCCACCCTCGGGCCCGCGAAAGTGGCGGCGCTGGCCGACGTCTGCATCGAGTGGGGTCCTTTTTCGGATCCGGAACGCGCGCGCGCGCTCGCTGACGTCGATTCGCTTGCGCTGGGCCGCTTGCTGACGCAGAAGCGCGTCGAGTTCGACAACGGTTACTGGGTCACCATGGCGCCGTTCCCCAATCGCAACGCCGCCGAAACGCGTATCGCGGAACTGCGCAAGCAGGGCGTACGCGATCTTGCCGTCGCCGATGCGGGGCGCGGCCAGTTCGCCATCTCCTTCGGCACCTTTCGCACCGAAGCGAACGCCGTGGCGCGCGCGGAAGAACTGGCCGTGCTGGGCGTGAAGCTTGCCAAGGTGCAGCCGCGTGGCGCCACCATCAGCCAGACGCTGCTGGTCGTGCGCGATCCGCAGCAGCCCGTCGTGGCGCGACTGAAGGAACTGCAGGGGCAATATCCCGGCAGCGAACTGAAGATCGGCACCTGCGAGCGCGCGTCGTGAGTCCCGGCCCACGCGCATGATCCATCCGGCCGAACAGGCCACCATCGCAGCCCGCGTGGGCGAGTTGGAGGCCGCGTTCGGCGTCGAGGTGGTGACCATCGTCGTCGGCAAGTCCGACGTCTATCCCGAAACCGTGTGGAAGGCGTTTGCGCTGGGCGCGGCGCTGACCGGACTGGTGGTGGCGGTGCACGATCTGCTGCGTCCGCCGTGGACCGCAAGCAGCAGCGCATTGTGGCCCGCGGTGGCCATGCTCGGGATCGGCGCGCTGTGGGCGCTGGGCGCCGTGTTCGTCCCTGCGTTTGCGCGCCTCTTCCTGCGCAAGTCGCGCGCCGAACTCGAGGTGGCGCAGTTTGCCGACGTGCAATTCCTGCAGCGCGAACTCTTCGCCACGCCGGCACGCAGCGCCGTGCTGATATTGGCGAGCCTGCTCGAGCAGCGCGTGGTGATTCGCGCCGACACGGGCCTGCACGGCAAGGTGGCGGTGGCCGAGTGGGATGCCGTCATCGCACGGATGGTGCCCGCGTTGCGTGCAGGTACGCCGGGCGCAGCCATGCTGGCGGGGCTCGCGGCATTGCGCGAACTCTTCGCCGCAAAAAGCCTGGCGCCCACCGCGCACGAAAACCGCTTTCCTGATCGTCCCATCGAGGAGCGCGACCCATGACCGCGCGCGCCCTGGTCGCGGTACTCGCGTTGGCGGCATCGTCGCTGGCGGCGGCCGTCGCCGACGTGCCTTACCTGTCGGGACGGGTGGTCGATCATGCCGAGATCCTGTCCGCGCCGGTGCGCGAGAAGATCGGCGAAAAATTGAAGGCGCACGAGCTGAAGTCGACGGACCAGGTCGTGGTGCTGACGGTGCCCACGATCGGCGACGAGAGCATCGAGCAGTACGCCACGCGCGTGTTCGCCGACTGGAAGCTCGGCCAGCAGGGCAAGGACAACGGCGTGCTCCTGATCGTGGCGCCCAAGGATCGCAAGATGCGCATCGAGGTCGGCTACGGTCTCGAAGGCACGCTCACCGACGCGATCAGCAGCCGCATCATCCGCAATGAAATGACGCCGCGCTTCAAGTCCGGCGACTACGACGGCGGCATCGACGCGGGCGTCACCGCGATCATCGCGCGGCTCGAAGGCGGTGCCGAGCCCGCAGACAGCGCGGCGTCAAGCAGCAAGGCGGCGTCAGCTTCATCGGTGTCAACGAACCGGAGCTGCCGCCGTGGCCGCTGCGCATCCTGCTCGGCGCGTTCGTGTTCGGCATCATCGGCCTCTTCACGTTCATCGGACTGATGACGCCCGGCATGGGATGGTTCCTCTATTTCTTCCTGATCCCGTTCTGGGCGATGTTTCCGATCATCATCGTCGGCGTGAAGGGCGCGTTGATCGTGCTGGTGATCTACGTCGTCGGCTTTCCGTTGATCAAGCTGATCCTGATGAACACCGCGTGGTACGCGAAAGCGAAGACGGAGATGAAGACGAAGGGATCGACGTCGATCGGCGGCTTCGTGCTGTCGAACAGCATCTCGTCGGGCGGGTCGTCCAGCAGCTCGTCGTCGGGCGGCGGCTTCTCGGGAGGCGGTGGCAGTTCCGGGGGCGGCGGCAGCTCGGGCAGCTGGTAGTGCGCGCGTTGCAGTCCGCTAGATCCGCGCGCTGACTACAAACGCGTCGCCCGCCTCCGCCACCAGTGCGGAAGGCTCGATTGCCACGTCGCGAAACCCGGCCGTGCGCACGATATCCGCGATCTCGTCGGGCGGGTACCAGGTGACGGTCATCGTCTCGTGCTCCTCGGCCAGGCGTTGCGCGCCGCGCCGATGCGCATAACGGTTGTCGGTGCGCAGCAGTCGCGCATCCACCCAGCACGTGGACTCCGAGCGCAATGCGATCTGCGTGCCGTCGGCCAGCTTCACCGTGCGCACTTCCACCAGCGGCGCGCCGAGACGTTGCCGCGATTCCGCGGGCACATAGCATTCGAGCAGCAGCAGTCCGGGGTCGACCAGATGCGCATGCAGGCGCGTCAACGTGCCGGCGACGGCCGCCGAATCGGTGATGAGCTGCAGCGCGCCGCCGGGGATGAACGCGGCGGCGTAGCGGAATGGCAGGTTGAGCTGCGTGATGTCCTGCCGGAAGAGCGGCGTGGTCACGCCGGCGGTGGCGAGGCGCGCCTCGCAGGCGGCGACGCGCGACGGCGAAAGATCGACGCCATGGACGCTGCAACCCGCCGCCACAAGCGGTACCAGCAACGATCCGGAACCGCACATCGGTGCCAGCAGCGTGCCGGCGTCCTTGGGCAAGGCGTTGATGAACCACGCGAGTTGCGGTTGAGGCGCCTGCGGTCGTTCCGCGTCGAGAAAAAGTGTCGCGAGGGGACCGAAGGCCTGCATGCCGGTCAGCGGGTGCGGCTCTACGCCGCTACAGCTGCTCCCACGGCAGACCTTCCATCCGCCATCCCGACTGCGTGCCGCGGTGATGCTTTTCGTCGAGCGGCCCTTCGAATCCGTCCAGCACGTTGTAGACGTCGGAGAAGCCGGCCTTTTCCAACGCGAGGCCGGCGTCGAGCGAGCGATGGCCGCTGCGGCAGATCAGCACGATCGGCCGGTTCATGCTGGCCACCTTCTTCACCTGGCCGACAAAATGCGGATTCACGTCCCAGTCAGGACCATCGTTCCACGCCACGTGCTGCGCGCCGACCGGGTGGCCGACGAAGAAAAATTCCATCTCGCTGCGGCAATCGACGAACACCGCCTGCGGATTGCTTTGCAGCAACGACTGCGCTTCCCGGGGCTTCAGATGTTTCATCGGCCAAGCGTAGCATGCGCGAGGCGGGTTTCGCTTATGCGCGGCGGTTGGGCGCTTATGCCCAGCACGCATGGCGACGGGTGGAAGAAATGCTAAAATTCAAGGCCTTGCGAACATTTTCGCCGCCCCTGCCGAAGACCGCCATGCAACCCGATCAAACCGTCCTGCTGACCCGCCTGCTGCGCGAACGCATTCTCGTGCTGGATGGGGCCATGGGCACGATGATCCAGCAGTGCAAGCTGGGCGAGCCGGATTTCCGCGGCCACTTTCATGATCACGGGCACGACCTGAAGGGCAACAACGACCTGCTTGCCCTGACGCAGCCCGAGGTGATCCGCGCCATTCATGAGCGCTATCTCGAAGCAGGCGCCGACATCATCGAGACCAACACCTTCAGCGCCACCGGGATCGCACAGGCCGACTATGGCATGGAGGCGCAGGTGCGCGACATCAATCGCGAAGCCGCGCGCATCGCCCGCGAATGCTGCGACGCATGGACTGCGCGCACGCCGGACAAGCCGCGCTTTGTCGCCGGCGCGATGGGTCCCACCAATCGCACTGCGTCGATCTCGCCCGACGTCAACGATCCGGGCGCGCGCAACGTCACCTACGACGAGCTGGTGGCAACGTACACCGAGGCGGTCGAGGGCCTGGCCGAAGGCGGCTCCGACATCATCATTGTCGAAACTATCTTCGATACGCTCAACGCCAAGGCTGCGTTGTTCGCGGTCGAGTCGTTCTTCGATCGCGTGGACCAACGGCTGCCGGTGATCGTGTCAGGCACCATCACCGACGCGTCGGGCCGCACGCTGTCGGGCCAGACGCCGGAAGCCTTCTGGAACGCGATCCGACACGTGCGCCCGCTGGCGGTGGGTCTGAATTGCGCGCTGGGCGCCGCGCTGATGCGGCCATACATCGAGGAGTTGTCGCGCGTCGCGGACACCTTCGTGTCGTGCTATCCCAATGCCGGGCTGCCCAATCCAATGGCTGAGACCGGCTACGACGAGACGCCGGCGCAGACGTCCCGGCTGCTGCACGATTTCGCGCGCAGCGGCTTCGTCAACATCGTCGGCGGCTGCTGCGGCACCACGCCGGAACACATTCAGGCCATCGCGCAGGCCGTGCGCACGCTGCCCCCGCGCATGCTGCCCCACGAGGAGAGCGCGGAAGCCGCCGCGTGACGCAAGCGCTGCAGCCGGGCGTGATGCGCCTCGCGGGTCTCGAGCCGCTCGCCATCGGCGACGACTCGCTGTTCGTCAACGTCGGCGAGCGCACCAACGTCACGGGGTCCAAGGTATTTGCGCGGTTGATCCTGGCCGACGACTTCGCGGGCGCCGTGGAAGTCGCGCGCCAGCAGGTGACGAGCGGCGCGCAGATCATCGACGTCAACATGGACGAGGCGATGCTCGATTCGAAAGCGGCGATGGTGCGCTTTCTGAACCTGATCGCCACGGAACCCGACATCGCGCGCGTGCCGATGATGATCGATTCCTCCAAGTGGGAGGTGATCGAGGCCGGCCTGAAGTGCGTGCAGGGCAAGCCGATCGTCAATTCGATCTCGATGAAGGAAGGCGAGGCTGCGTTCATCGAGCAGGCGAAGCGCGTCCGTCGCTATGGCGCGGCGGTGATCGTGATGGCCTTCGACGAAAAGGGCCAGGCCGATACCTACGAGCGCAAGACGGCAATCTGCAAGCGCAGCTACGACCTGCTGGTGGACACCGTGGGCTTTCCACCCGAGGACATCGTCTTCGACCCGAATGTATTCGCGATCGCCACGGGTATCGACGAGCACAACAACTATGCGGTCGATTTCATCAATGCCACGCGCTGGATCCGGCAGCACCTGCCGCACGCCAAGGTATCGGGCGGCATCTCGAATGTGAGCTTTTCGTTTCGCGGCAACGAGCCGGTGCGTGAGGCGATCCACACGGTGTTCCTGTATCACGCCATTCGCGCGGGCCTCACGATGGGCATCGTCAACGCCGGGCAGCTCGGCGTGTATGACGCCATCGATCCGGACCTGCGCGAGCGCGTGGAGGATGTCGTGCTCAATCGCCGGCCGGATGCCACCGAGCGGCTGGTCACCTTCGCCGAAACGGTCAAGGCGCAGGGCAAGGTCAGCACCGAGGATCTGACGTGGCGTGAGCAGACGGTCGAGGCGCGGCTGTCGCATGCGCTGGTCAAGGGCATCACCGCGTTCATCATCGAGGACACGGAAGAGGCGCGGCAGAAATATCCGCGCCCGATCCAGGTGATCGAAGGTCCGCTGATGGCGGGCATGAATGTCGTAGGCGATCTTTTCGGTGCCGGCAAGATGTTCCTGCCGCAGGTGGTGAAGTCGGCGCGCGTGATGAAGCAGGCCGTGGGCCATCTGGTGCCGTTCATCGAGGAAGAGAAGCGTCTCTCCGGCGATGCGGGCAAACCCAAGGGCACGATCGTGATGGCCACGGTGAAGGGTGATGTGCACGATATCGGCAAGAACATCGTCGGGGTGGTGTTCCAGTGCAACAATTTCGATGTGATCGACCTGGGCGTGATGGTGCCCGCCAGGAAGATTCTCGAGACGGCCATCGAGCGCAACGCGGACATCATCGGCCTGTCCGGGCTGATCACGCCGTCGCTCGAGGAAATGGCGCACGTCGCACACGAAATGCAGCGCCTCGGGATGCACCAGCCGCTGCTGATCGGCGGGGCCACGACGTCGCGCGTGCATACGGCGGTGAAGATCGCGCCGCACTACGGCGGCGTCACCGTGTATGTGCCCGATGCATCGCGGGCCGTGGGCGTGGCCAGCAACCTCCTGTCCGACGAGCTGAAGGAAGCCTACGTGGCGGAAGTGGCGGTCGACTACGAGAAGATCCGAGTGCAGCATGCGGGCAAGAAAGGACCGAAGCTCGTGTCGCTGGCCGCGGCGCGGGCCAATGCGTTCGCCATCGACTGGACGCGCGCGAAGCCGCACGTGCCGCTGGCGCTGGGTCGGCGCGAGTTCCGCAACGTCGACCTGGCCCAGCTTGCCGCCTACATCGACTGGGGTCCGTTCTTCCAGGCGTGGGAGTTGTCGGGGCCGTATCCCGCCATCCTGGACGACGCCATTGTCGGCGAAGCAGCGCGCAGCGTTCACGCCGAAGGCAAGGCAATGCTCAAACGCATCATCGACGGCCGGTGGTTGACCGCGCA
>JANMCS010000174.1:0-2836 GCA_031361405.1 Betaproteobacteria bacterium | reverse complement strand
GCTTGGCGTCGACGAGCACTTCCTCGCGTCCGATGCCGCGGCACTGGTGCCCGTCACGCGCCGCGTGAGCTACCTCGAGGAAGGCGACGTGGCCGACGTGCGCCGCGAGAGCTATGCGATCTATGACGCGCAGGGCCGGCGCGCCGAGCGCGCGGTGATCGAGGTGCCAGCGGATGCCGGCGCCGTCGAGCTCGGCCCGTACCGGCACTTCATGCAGAAGGAAATCTTCGAGCAGCCGCGCGCCGTGGCCGATACGCTGGAAGGCATCGACGCGATTGGGCCGTCGTTGTTCGGCGCGCAGGCGGCGGAAGTGTTGCCCGAGATCGATAGTGTGTTGATCCTGGCTTGCGGCACCAGCTACTACTCCAGCATGGTGGCGCGACAATGGATCGAGACGCTCGCCGGCATCCCCTGCGCGGTCGAAGTTTCAAGCGAATACCGCTATCGCGTCAGCGTGCCCAATCCACGCACGCTGGTCGTGGTGGTGTCGCAATCGGGCGAGACCGCCGATACGCTGGCGGCGCTGAAGCACGCCAAGGCACTGGGCCACGAGTACACGCTGGCCATCTGCAATGTCGCCACCAGCTCGATGGTACGGCAGACTGCGCTCAAGTTCCTCACCCGCGCCGGCACCGAAGTGGGCGTGGCGTCCACCAAGGCTTTCACCACGCAGTTGGTTGCGCACTTCCTGCTGGCGCTGACGCTCGCGCAGTCGCGCGGCCGGCTATCCGCTGTCGACGAAGTCCGCTGGATGAAGGCGCTGCGCCACCTGCCCGCTGCCATCCAGAGCGCGCTGGCGCTCGAACCGCACATGATCGCGTGGGCGCAGGCTTTTGCCAAAAAGCAGCACGCGCTGTTCCTGGGCCGCGGGCTGCATTATCCGATCGCGCTGGAAGGCGCGCTCAAGTTGAAGGAAATTTCGTACATCCACGCCGAGGCCTATCCCGCGGGCGAACTGAAGCACGGCCCGCTGGCGCTGGTCGACGCGAACATGCCGGTGGTGGCCATCGCGCCCAACGACGCGCTGCTGGAAAAATTGAAATCCAATCTGCAGGAAGTGCGCGCGCGCGGCGGCGAGTTGTATGTCGTGGCCGATCTCGACAGCCACCTCACGGCCGCGGACGGCATCCACGTCACGCGCGTGTCCGAGCATGCGGGCCTGCTGTCGCCGGTGGTGCATGTGATTCCGCTGCAGTTGCTGGCGTATCACACGGCGGTGTTGCGCGGAACGGATGTGGACAAGCCGCGGAACCTGGCGAAGAGCGTGACGGTGGAGTGAACGGCAGGTTGATGCAGGTCAAAGCATCGCCCTTCGTGAGGCCTACACTTCCACTGGTAGGAATGGACCTCAATTGAACCAGCGCCGCCACCGCAAGCTGCTCGCCTCGCTGTTGCTTGGGATGTGGCTGTTTGCGTTGTTCGTGGGCGTCGCCAACACCTGCATGGTGGAGGAGGCGTCTGCCGCTTTGCCCATGTCCAGCATCGCGATGGAGCCGGGGCAGATCGGAGACCACGTTCAACCTGCCGGCTGTGAGCAGTTCTGCAAGGCCGACGCATCCCTTTTCAGCAAGCTGCGGCTGGTGCAGGACCAACCCCCTGGGCAGCCCTGCTGGTTGCAAGCATCGCCATGCCGAGCGCGTTTATTGCGTCGAGTCCGGTAGCCGATGTGTATCGTGCGCATCCGCCGCCGGATGTGCCGCTTCTTCTGCGCACGCTCCGCCTGGCGTTGTAAGCCGCGCTTGCAAGCGGGCGACTTCGCCCGTTGCTGTCGCGCGCGTCTGCTTTGCCCCCGAATCCGTTTGAATTGCCGTAGCGCGCCGGCACTACGCACTACTTCGTCCATCGCACTTCCATTGAGCAGGGAGTAACACCATGACACGCAATGCTATCGGCGCCATCGCCATGGTCGCCGGCTTCGCCCTCGCCATGGCGGCCTCGCCCGCATTTGCGGTCGGTACGCAGGCTGCCGACGCCACTATCGATTTCTTCAAGAGTGCGCAATGCGCCTGCTGTGACAAGTGGGTTCAACATATGCGTGCCAATGGTTTCAACGTCAACGTCAATGACGTGGCGGACACCTCGCCTTATCGAGCCAAGGCGGGTGTTCCACAGGCGCTCGGTGCATGTCACACCGCCTTTGTCGGAGGTTATGCGGTAGAGGGCCATGTGCCTGCAGCGGATATCCGGCGCCTCCTGGCGCAGCGCCCTGCAGCGAAAGGTCTGGTGGTCCCGAACATGCCGCAGACGTCCCCCGGGATGGACCGCCCGCATGGTGACGCGTGGGACGTGTTGCTTCTCTCATCCGACGGCATGACGACGACGTTCACCTCCTATCCCGTCAAATAGCGAAGCATTCGGTGACGACCAATAGCTATGTTCGCTGACGCACCGACGCAGGTAGCGGAAGGGCGCAAGCATCCCGTGATGCCGTCACCCACCGTGGCGGTCTGGTTTTGAATTGGAGAATCCATGAAAACGCGCTTCGCTTTGACCGTTGGTTCGATTCCCCTGCTGGCCAGCAGCGTTGCTTTGGCCCAGAGCGGAAACATGATGGATGGTGGCTATTGGGGCATGGGCTGGATGGGCGGGTATGGCGGGGTATGGGGCCCAATCCTGCTCGTGGTGGTGATCGTTGGCATCGTGGTGTTGGTCCAGAAGAAAAATGGCAAGTAGACGAACTGCGTGACCACGAAAATTCCGTCTTTCGTAACAGTACTTCGACCCGAAACCTTTGCAGAATTGATGTCTCGTCCTCTACATCGCAACCGCCAATGGCTCACTTCCACGGTGCTTGCGTTGTGGGTGTTGGCGTTGTTCGTGGGCGTTGCGAACGGAT
>JANMCS010000173.1:0-1769 GCA_031361405.1 Betaproteobacteria bacterium | reverse complement strand
AGCAACGACGCCTGCGCGAGCGTCAGCCCGAGGATTTTGAAAGACGTGTCCGAGCAATCGCCCTTGGCGTTCAGCAGCCGCGCGAGCACATCGGTAAACGAAAGCGTTTCCAGCATGTACGACAGGCTCGCGCTGCAGGTTCCGGTCATCGCCGGCGGGGATAGTTGCAGGTAGGTCTGATAGCCGGCCACGCCCAATCCGCCCAATGTCAGCACCGCGGCTACCACCAAAACACCTCGCTGCAACGCGCCGTGGGAAGGCAACAGTGCCGCGCCCAGGAAGACGATGGCGAGCGCAAGGTAGGTGAAGCGCTGAATGATGCACAAGGGGCACGGCTCGACGCCCAGCACGTGCTCGACGTAAAAGCTGGCGCCGACCAAACCGGTGCAGGCCAGTCCCATCAGGACTGCGATGCGCGATGGAGAGGCGAGTAGTCGGGAGCGTGCGTTCATGGTCCGGTTTGGGTGAAGAGGGCGGGGGCAATGTCCGCCTATTCGACCGTGACGCTCTTCGCCAGGTTCCGCGGCTTGTCGACATCGGTGCCGCGGAGCACCGCGGTGTGATACGCGAGAAGCTGCAGCGGGATTACGTGCACGACAGGTGACAACAGTCCGGCGTGCTCGGACACGCGGATCAAGTGCATGCCCTCGCCGCCAGTCACCTGGCTGTCGAGGTCCGCGACGACGTACAACTCTCCGCCCCGCGCGCGCACTTCCTGCAGGTTGGATTTCAGTTTTTCCAGCAGCGCGTCGTTGGGCGCGATGGCCACCACCGGCATGGTCGCATCGACCAGCGCCAGCGGACCGTGCTTCAGTTCGCCGGCGGGATAGGCCTCGGCGTGGATGTACGAGATCTCCTTCAACTTGAGCGCGCCTTCCAGCGCGATCGGATAGTGCAGGCCGCGGCCCAGGAACAACGCGTGTTCTTTCTTCGCAAAGGCCTGCGCCCATGCGATCAGGTGCGGCTCGAGCGCCAGCGCGCCCTGGATGGCGGCGGGCAGGTGGCGCAGCGCCTTCATCCAGCGCGCTTCGTCCTCCGCGGACAAGCGGCCGCGGGCCTGCGCAAGCGTCAACGCCAGCAGGAAGTGCGCGACGAGTTGCGTGGTGAAGGCCTTGGTGGATGCCACGCCCACTTCGGTGCCCGCACGCGTGAGAAACTTGAGCGCGGTCTGCCGCACCATCGAGCTGGTCGCGACGTTACAGATGGCCAGTGTGTGGACGTGGCCCAACGCCTTGGCATGTTTCAATGCGGCCAGCGTATCGGCGGTCTCGCCGGATTGCGACACGACCACGACCAGCGAACGCGGATTGGGCACGCTGTCGCGGTAGCGGTATTCGCTGGAAACTTCGACGGCGCACGGGATGCCCACGAGCGTTTCGATCCATTGCCGCGCCACCATGCTGGAGTAGTAGCTGGTGCCGCACGCGAGGATCAGCACGCTGTCGACCTGCGGCAACACCTGCGCTGCCGACGCGCCGAACAGTGACGGCGCAATCGCATCGATGCCCTCCAGCGTGTCGGCCACGGCACGCGGCTGCTCAAAGATTTCCTTCTGCATGAAATGCCGGTAGGGGCCAAGTTCGACGGCGCTGGCATCCGCGGGTACCTCGATCACGGCGCGCTCGGCACGCCGGCCCTGCGCGTCATAGATCGCATAGCTCTCGCGGCGCACGTCGGCCACGTCGCCTTCCTCGAGGTAGCTCACGCGGCGCGTGACGGGCACCAGTGCCGCGGCATCGGACGCGAGGAAGTGCTCGTCGACGCCAAGC
>JANMCS010000168.1:0-3084 GCA_031361405.1 Betaproteobacteria bacterium | reverse complement strand
TTGTTGCCAGCTGCAACTCCACCAATTTCTTCATCGTGCGCGGGGACGAGCTGTGGACGTCGACCGGACGCTACAGTTTCAATGGCATCACGCAACGCGTGGTCATCGACGCGTATCGCGCGCAGGGCGGTACGGCGCGTGAGCTCGACTTCACGCTCGCGCAGGTCTACACCGCCGCAGAGGCCTTCGTGACGGGAACGCTTGGCGGGGTGACGCCGGTCACGCGCATCGACGGACGCAGGATTGGCGACGGTGTGCCTGGCCCGGTGACGCAACGCGCGAGCGCACTCTACGCGGTCGCTGCCGGCTACGACCCGCGCGGTTGAGCGGGCACGGCGCGGAGGATGCTTCCGCATCCGATTTCCCGCTGGACAATCCGGCGTGAACCTACTTCTGCTCCGCCTTGAGTACGCTGTCGACGTGCGTGATGCACGGCTTGCTGTCCACCCAATCGAAGTGAATGCGCACCATGTGCGGCCCCTTGCCGGCGTAGCCGGCGGCTTCCGCGGTCATGAAGGTCACGCCATCGCGATCGATTTCGGCGGCCTTGACCAGCTCGGTCTTGCTCTGCACATACCCTTGGCCTTCGCTGCGGAAGCCGTCGGCAGCGGCCTTGGTGGCAAACGCGGCGCGTGGCTTCGGGCACAGCATCGCAGTGTAGGCGGTGAGATTGCCGGACTTGATGGCGGCAAACGCGTCGCGCGCCAGCGGTTCCAGCGCGGTCCTGGCCGCCAGATCACGGCGCTGGAGTTCCTGCTTGGGCGGCCCTGCTGCGGCGCCGGCCGCGGCCAGCGCCCCGCCGGCGGCGGGCGCCATCGGACTGGCCACCGCGCGGTTCTTCACGTCCTCAGTGCAGGGTTGACCCTGATAGGTGGTCCTGCCATCGACGACGCACTTATAGGATGCCGCGTGCGCTGCCATGGGCGCCAGCGCCGCAGCGAATAGCCATGGTCGGAGCGACATTGCCGCTACGACGCCGCGGTGTCCGCGTCGGCCGCTGGCGTGGTGCCATCCTCAGGCGCGGGTTCGCCCGGTTCGCCGGATTCCATTTTTTTCTTGCGCTTCTCTTCCTTTTTCTGCTTCTTTGCAAGATCGCGCTGGCGTTTTGCAAACTCGTAGTTAGGTTTTGCCAATGGACTTCTCCTTGTGGGGTGATTGCAAACCATGCATAGGTTAAGCCATTTCAACCGCGGAAGCAGCAAACGGGCCGTTTTTGGGTGAAAGGCGAGGTATGTCCGTGGCGCTGGAGCGGCGGCCGTCGCCACCGCGCGCTTGCCCCAGGCTACTTGGTCCAGTAGTCGAATTCCGCCTGATAGCGTGAGCCGCTCAAGTCTGCGGCTTTCTCCTGGAAATAGGCCTGCGCGTCGGCAATCGCCTGATTGTAGATGCTCGGGCCGATTTCGCGGACGCAGAACTCCAGCACGAGCGCTGCCTTCAGGTCACCGATGTCGGCGTCCATTTCTTCCGCAAAGAAGCGTTTGATCGAACCGGTCAGGTACTTCTCGGTGTCCTTCTGCAGCTTGATCGACATGGCATTGCCTGGAAGTTGGAGTCAGTCGGCGACACCGTCTTTGGCGTGAGACGACATGGAAAATCCTGTACGTGCGCGTCGATCCTGGGGCGCGATGGCGCGGCCAATGACCACAAGAAACATCTGTGCGGGGCATCGACACGCCCGATGCAGTAGCATCGCATATCGATGCGGCTAGTTGGTGCCGCACGCCATAACAAGTCCCGGGGGAGTCATGTTGAAAAGCGCTTCAAGGTTCGTTGCACACGGCGCGCTGATGGCGATCACCGCCCTGCTCGGCACCTCCGTTGCGACGGCTCAGACGTACCCGGCCAAGCCCATCCGCATCGTCGTGCCATATCCGGCGGGCGGCACGTCGGACATCCTGGCCCGCGCCATCGGCCCCGGGCTCACGGCCGCGTTGGGACAGCCGGTGGTCGTCGAGAACAAGCCGGGCTCCACCGGCAACGTCGGCGCGGAACTGGTGGCCAAGTCGCCTCCCGATGGCTACACCGTGATGCTCGCCGACATCGGTTCGCTGGCGATCAGCCCCAGCATCTTTCCCGCGTTGCCCTTCGATCCGGTGAAGGACTTTGCACCGGTGCTCATGGTGGCGTATTCGCCGCACCTCCTCGCCGTCAATCCCGCGTTGCCGGCCAAGGACGTGAAGGAGCTGATCGCGTTGGCGAAGGCCAAGCCGGGTACGCTCAACTTCGCGGTCTCCGGCGTCGGCGGCGCCAATCACCTGGCCGGCGTGGACTTTGCGCTGCGCACCGGCATCAAGTGGACCTACATTCCGTACAAGGGCGGTGCGCAGGCCATCACCGACGTCGTTGGCGGCCAGGCCGACGTGCTCTTCAACGGCATGGTGGCCACCTACCCGATGGTCAAGGGCGGCAAATTGAAGGCTTTGGCGATTTCCAGTTCCAAGCGTTTCGCCGCTGCGCCGGATATCCCCACGGTGGCCGAATCCGGGTTGCCGGGATTCGAAACCGGATCATTCCAGGGCATCGTGGCACCCGCCGGAACGCCACCGGAAATCGTGGCCAAGTTGCATCAGGCGGTCACGAAGATTCTCGCCACACCGGAGATGCAGGAGCGATTGGCCACCGCGGGCGCCGAGCTGCGACCGGGAACGCCGGCGGAATTTGGCGCGTTTATCCGCGACGAGAGAGCGCGGTGGGCGAAGGTGGTGAGGGAGTCGGGCGAAAAATTCGAATAGCGCGCAACGATCGCAGTCACGTCGGACGCGCATTGCGATACAGAAAAGCCACCACGGCACCGAGGACCAGCAGCAGGATGCTGTCGAACACGATCTGCTCGGCGACGAGGTGGGCGGCGAGCATGAACGGCAACAGCGACGCAAGCAGGAAACGCTTGTTCATGTCGAACCGCCGCTGAAGGCAGGGCTGGTGGTTGTTGGCGCGGCAAGCGTGCGTGCGAGAACTCTATTCTCAAACTGCTCGTCCTGAAAGCGATACATCGTGGCCCCCAGGTCGGTGAAGCCCCGGCGCGCGTAGAACGCAAGCGCATGGAGATTGCCGACCCACGCGGTCAGCCACAGCGTGGCGGCC
>JANMCS010000165.1:0-5488 GCA_031361405.1 Betaproteobacteria bacterium | reverse complement strand
TGTCGCCGATCTTGTAGAGAAAAATGAACGCCAGGATCAGCGCGGCGTTGCGCCAGCCCGAACGCTGCACGAACTCGCGAAACGGCTCGACGACGGCATCGCGCAACGATCGCGGCGGCGGTACGGCCACGTCCGGCTCGCGCACCACCAGCGTCATCACCAGCCCAGGCAGCATGAACAGCGCGGTGATCGTGAACACGGCGGACCACGGCAGGTGATCGGACAGGATCAGCGCGAGTGAGCCGGGGATGAGGCTGGCGATGCGGTACGCGTTGACATAGATCGAGTTGCCGAGGCCGAGTTCGGCATCGGGCAGGAGCTCGCGCCGGAAGGCATCGAGGACGATGTCGAGGCTGGCGGAGAAAAAGGCGACGGCCGCCGCGAGATAGGCGATGGCCCAGATGTCGACTTTGGGACTCAGGAATCCGAGCGCGGGAATCGACAGCAGCAACGCGATGTGAAACGTGGCCATCCAGCCGCGCCGCCGCCCCAGCGGCAGTGCGTAGCGGTCGAGCAGTGGCGACCACAGGAATTTCCACGTGTAGGGCAGGCCGATCAGCGCGAAGAGGCCGATGGCCTTCAGGTCGACGCCTTCGGAGCGCAGCCACGCCGGCAGCAGATTGATCAGCAGGTAGAGCGGCAGCCCGGACGAAAAGCCGGTGAAGGCGCAGATCAGCATCCGCCGGTTGAACAACGCTTCGCGCCAGGATTCGCTGCGGGGTACGGCGACGGCGTCGGTCATGGGCAGATTGTACGGGGCGACCGAATAAGTAGGGTCAGACTCGACTTCTCGGAAGACGATTCAAAAATAAGTCGAGTCTGACCCTACTTATTCGGCTACACGAGATCTAGACGGCCCTGGAATTCGCGCGCCAGCAGGCCGTAGAGCGTGGTGTCGCAGATCTCGCCGTCGATGATCCAGCGTTCGCGCAGGAAACCTTCGCGCTGGAAGCCATGACGCTCCAGCGCGCGTGCCGACGGCGCATTGCGTGGGTCGATGTCGGCCTCGATGCGATGCAGGTCGAGGGGGCCGAACGCATGCTTCAGGAACGCGCCCAGCGCTTCGTGCATGTAGCCCCGGCCCCAACAGCGCTGCGCCAGCGCGTAGCCGATTTCCGCGCGGCGGTTGGTGCGCTGCAGACCGAATAGTGTGCAGGCGCCGACAATTCCCGGTTCGCCGGCGATTTCGATACCGAGGCGCAGTGCGCTGCCATCGCGATAGTCGCGATGCGTATCGCGAATGCTCGCGGCAGCCTGCTCCAGCGTGGTCCATGGTCCGGTGGCCCAATAGCGCATCACGGCGGGATCGGAAAAAATCGCGAACAGCGCTGCGGCATCGCTCGCCTCGAGAAAGCGCAGCGCCAGTCGTGGCGTGCGCAGCACGAAGGGCGTGAACCGCGGCGGGGAGCCGCTGCCCGCATCAGGATCATCCCATTGTGCAAACGTGACAAGGTTGCCATCAGGGTCGAGGATGCCGAATTCGCGTGTGCCCCAGGGCTTGGCGGCAAGCGGGGCGTGCGGATGCACGATGCCAAGGGGCTCGACCTGCGCGTACAGCGGTTCGATGCCCTGCACGCGCACGCGGCAACTGGTGCTTTCCGCAATGGACCGCTCCGCACACGCCCAAAAATGGATCTGCACCCCGTCGCGGCTGATGATGCCGTAGACGCCGGGCTCGGCGCGCATTGCCGTGAAGCCGAGCTTGGTGCAAAAGAAATCGACCGAACGCGCGATGTCGAGCGAGGCAAGGACGGGGGTTGCAGACAGCAGGTGGGGCGCGGCGGTCACGCGCCGAGTTCCCGCAACTCGCCGACGCACCATGGCTGCTCGTCCGTCGGCACGTTGGCGTAGCAGGCCAGCGCTTGTTGTCGCGACACGTCGTAGCCCGCCGTGTCGCCCGCGGCGCGCAGCGCGAGCGCCAGGACTGCGTGGCCGAAGAAGCGTTCGAAGTCGGGGGCATCGTTGGCGGCACAGACATCGAGGCATCGGCGTGCCACCGCGGCCGCCGCCGCGGGCTGCCCGGCTTGCAGCAGGCTGCGCGTGAGGCGGTATTCGGCGCGCTCGTGTTCCAGCCAGCCGCCGGCCAGCGTCCAGTACTTCACGCCGGCTTCCGCAGCGCGGAGCATGCCCGCGGTTTGCGCAGCGTTGCGATCCGGTTTTTCTTCCAGCGCGGCCGCCAGGTTGTTGCCCCCGATGGCCAGCGAGCGCAGCGCGGGCGAACCAGCCGGCAGTCCGCCTTGCGCGCCCTGCAGCGCTTCGTCGAAGGCCGCCATCGCGGCGGCGTGGTCGTGCCGGCCCAGCATGGCGGAGGACACGACCGCCAGCACGGACACGCGATCGTCCGCCGCCAGCGGCAGCAGCGCGCCGGTATCACCTGCGCAGTAGTTCAACGCGGCGATGCCGCGGTCGATGGCGCCGCGCGCTTCAGGGCTCCCGTCGAAGGCGCGACTGCCGCGCAACGCTTCATGGAGCGCGACGCCGCGTGACCACTGTCCGAGATGCTCGCCGTAGACGTGCGTGACGAGGCTGGCGAAGCGGGGGATCTGGCCGGCCGACTCCACGATGTGCAGTGATGCGGCCAGCCGCGCGGCGACCTCGTCGGCCTGGTCGGCATGGTCGTTCCATGCGGTCTTCATGAATTCGTCGAAACCCATAGCGTTACTCCGGGGTAGTGGTCGACTTGCGTGCGGTGACCTCGATCTCGATGCGCATCCGTGGATCGGCCAGGCCAACACTGATCATCGTGGCCGCGGGACGGATCTCGCCGAAATACCGGCGTAGAACCGGCCAGCAGGCGGGAAATTCCCCGGCGTCGGGCAGCATGTACGTCACGCGCACGACGTCACGCAGGCCGGCGCCGGCCTGGCCCAGCGCGAACTCGATATTGCGCAGACATTGCTCGGCCTGCGCCACGACGTCGTCGGCGATGGTCATCGTCGCGTAGTCGAAACCGGTCGTGCCGGAGACGAAGATCCAGGCGCCGTCGACCAGGGCGCGCGAATAGCCGATGTCGCGTTCGAACGTCGAGCCGGAACTGATCAGTTGGCGGGGCATGGTGGTGCCTTCAGCATGGAGATGCGTTCATGATGCACCGACCTCACCGTCGGCGTGAACGGCGACGATGGCAGCCATCTGCAACGTGGTACGGTTCACGTGGCGGGGTTGGCGCGCGGCAGGATGTTCGCGTAGATTCCGGGCGTCGAAGCGGCGATGTCGACGGCACCCACGGTCCTGGCATAGAAGGCCGCAGGCCCGACGCCGCCGATGATGGCATAGCCATAGCCCTGCGCCCGTTGCGCGTGCAACGCGGCCAGCAGCAACGCGGTGCCAACACCTTGCCCGCGCGCAGTCTCCGCTACGCCTTCGGGGCCGAAGAAATTGGGCGCCGTGGCATCGTGGCAGGCGAATCCCAGAATTTGCTGGGCGCGAGTCGCGATGAAGCACGTCACCGGCAGACGCCCGAATGCAATTTCCGTTTCCGCTTCGGCGCCCGGAAAGTGGTGGCGTACCCAGGCGGTGACGGCGCCTTTTTCCGGGCCCAGCGCGCGGCGGATCGCGATGTCGCGATCGGCGCAACGGGCCAGCGCCGGGGCGAGATCGGGCAACGCATAGAGGCGCACCAGCATGTCATGCATGGCAGGAATTCCGGCAGTCGAGGAGGCGATGGCTAGTTGATCCGGACGTTGCCTTCGAACTCGACCGGCGCGCGCGGGAGGCCGCCCCGGATGGCCCGCGCCGGCGGTCGATCTTCGATGCGTACCATCGAGCTACTCCGGATTGAGTGACCACACGCGCTGGATCAAATGGTCGGCGATTTCGTAGATCACGACGATTTCGAATGGCACCGGCTTCACGCCGGTGATGCGCTCGTGATCGATGATCTTGTTGCCCAGCACGATGCGATTGACGATTTCCGCGTGCAGTCGCGGCAGGTTGAAGCGTTGGGTTGCATAGAACTCCGCGAACTTGACCTTGCCCACGATCGCCGGTTCAGGGTTCGGCATCCGGTGGACGACGATCGCGTCGCTGTATTCGGCCACGAAACGATCGAGATCGCGGTCATTGTAAGCATCCACCTGGCGTTGCACGACGTCGACTGCGGTCATGGATTCATGGGCCCCATACAGGTTCACGGCGCAAGAATACTACGCACCCGCGCGGGGGATTTGATGGCACGCATCCGCCGCGCTTGCACGGAATCCTCGGATGTGGTCGAATGTCGACAATCGATCATCGACCAAAACGTTTGGACCTGAATCCCGTTATCCCCGCTACCACGGCCCGCGCCGACGCGCCTGCGTTCAAGGTCGCGCATGTGCCGAAGAGCACGCTGCGCGAACACATCGCGGACGGCCTGCGCGGCGCCATCCTGCGCGGCGATATCGCGCCGGGATCGCCGATCGTCGAGTCCGCACTCGCGGGCCAGTTCCGTGTGAGCCGCGGCCCGCTGCGCGAGGCCATCCGCCAACTTGTCGACGAGGGCCTGCTGATCACCGTGGCCTACACCGGCACCTCGGTGATCGATCTTTCGGTGGAGGATGTGCGCGAAATCTATTCGCTGCGCATCGCGCTCGAGACGTTTGCCTTCGAGTATGCGTGGGATCGCCGCGATGCCGGCTTCACGCGCGCGCTGCAGCAGCGGCAGGCGCTGCTGACCGCGTCGATCGATCGCGGCGACGATGAAAACAGCATTCTGGCCGAGCTTGATCTGCACGGGCTTATCTACGAATTTTCCGGGCACCGGCTGCTGCAGAAAAACTGGTCCGGATTGCGTGGCCGCCTGCAGCTCTATTGGGCGGCGCATCATCGTGCCCACGGGATGCGCGGCCCGCGCCGCGACAGCCACGACAGCTATGTCGCCGCGGCCACCGGCAACGATCTCGGCGCATTGCGCGCGGAGATCCGCAACCACATGCTGCGCGGCGCTGAGCGCACCGAACGATTCATGCGCGGCGAACGCGAGCCCGCCCCGAAGTCGCGGGCGCCCGCAGGCGCCGCACCGCAGCCACGAAATTCACCTGCTCCGGCCCGCCCCAAGCGCCGGTCAACGACCTGAAAGGACAGTCACCATGACGAAATCGCTCCGTGGAATATTGGCCGCCATAGTAGGTGTGGCGTTACTGCTGGCCCTGCCGCCGGCCAGCGCCCAGTCCGGCAATACGCTCGACGACGTCAAGAAGCGTGGCGTGCTTCGCGTCGGCGTGACGCAGGCGCCGCCTTGGTACTCGAAGGATCCGAAAACGGGGCAATGGAACACCGGTGTGGGCGTGTCGGTGGGGCAGGCGATGGCGACATCGCTCGGGGTCAAGTTCGAACCGGTCGAGGTGTCGTGGGGCACTGCCATAGCGGCGCTGCAGGGCAACAAGATCGACATCATGTACATGATCGACAACACGCCCGAGCGCGCGCAGGCGGTCGACTTTCCGGCTACCCCGTTGCTCTACTACTCGTTGGCGGTGCTGGCGCGCGAGGACCTCAACGCCAGGAC
>JANMCS010000155.1:0-15880 GCA_031361405.1 Betaproteobacteria bacterium | reverse complement strand
AGGTCGCTTGCGGCGAAGTTTACACTCAGCGCGCTTTCACGTTCCGGCGTTCCGGTGCCGGCAAAGCGCTTGATGGCTGCACTGATTCCGTGGAGGTTGCGCCGTGCCCAATGCCGATGTCGCCTGTCCCGAACGTCCGCGCGAGCGGCTTCTCGCCTTCGGTCCGGCGGCGCTCACGGATGCGGAGCTGTTGGCAATACTGCTGCGCAGCGGCGTACCGGGGCGGCCGGTGCTCGAGATTGCGCGTGGCCTGCTGCAACGCTTCGGCAGTGCGGCCGGTGTGCTGGCCGCGGGTGCGGCGGAACTGCGCGGGCTGCGCGGCCTCGGCCCCGCGCGCACCGCGGAACTCAAGGCGATGGTCGAGTTCGTGCGGCGGGCGCTGCTGTGCGATGTGGCGGCGCGCGATGCGCTGTCGTCGCCCGAGGCCGTCCGCAACTACCTGCGCCTGACGATGGCGCCCTTGCCCTACGAGGCGTTCCTGGTGATTTTTCTCGACAGCCAGAACCGCCTGCTCGCGGCGCAGGAGCTTTTTCGGGGCACGCTGGCCCAAACCTCGGTCTATCCGCGGGAAGTGGTCAAGGCGGCACTGGAGCACAATGCCGCGGCGGTCCTCCTGGCCCACAACCATCCCAGCGGCGTGGCCGAGCCCTCCCGGGCCGACGAACTGCTCACCCAATCGCTGAAGCAGGCCCTGGCGCTGGTCGATATCCGCACGCTGGATCATTTCATCGTGGCCGGGTCCCGCGTGGTCTCCTTTGCCGAGCGGGGGCTGATCTGACGCAGGGGCTTGATTTGGCCAGCCTTTTGCGCGACAATCATGGGCTTTTCCCAATTCGAATCCGTGTCTGTTTCCCGCCAAGGGCGGCGGGCACGCCGAACACCGCTTAAGGAGCGAGCCATGGCTCGAGTCTGTCAGATCACCGGTAAGGCCCCGATGGTGGGCAATAACGTTTCGCACGCCAACAACAAGACCAAGCGCCGGTTCCTGCCCAACCTGCAGCGCCGCCGGTTCTGGGTCGAAAGCGAAAATCGCTGGATCAACCTGCGGTTGACCACGAATGCGCTGCGCACCATCGACAAGAACGGCATCGACGTTGTCCTGGCCGACCTGCGCGCCAAGGGCGAGCACGTCTAAGCCCACCGCTCCGGACAATCATCATGCGCGAAAAAATCAAGCTCGAATCGTCGGCCGGCACCGGCCACTTCTACACCACGTCGAAGAACAAGAAACTGATGCCGGAAAAACTCGAGATCAAGAAATTCGATCCCGTGGCCCGCAAGCACGTGATCTACAAGGAAACCAAGCTCAAGTAACGACTCGGGTGCTTGCGCCCTTCGAAGCGCGGACGGTTTCTTCGTACCGCGCCCGGCCATCTCCCTGCGAGATGCGAATCATCAAAGTGGCCCGCCAATCGCGGGCCTTTTTGTTGTCCGGCGCGACGTAGAATCCGCGTCGCGAATTTCCTCGCGTTGTCGTCATTCGCGCCCCCCTGTTACGATCCGGTTTCATGGCACTTTCCGACGCACTGCCTTTTTTCCG
This sequence comes from Betaproteobacteria bacterium, assembly GCA_031361405.1. Lineage (GTDB taxonomy): Bacteria > Pseudomonadota > Gammaproteobacteria > Burkholderiales > Casimicrobiaceae > VBCG01. The sequence goes on along the minus strand of JANMCS010000155.1, from coordinate 14,340 downwards.
CGCGTGGATTGCGGATCCCCGACGGGTTGCGGCAATGACGCCGTCCAGCCCGGAGTTGGCGCGATTGGTCGTCTGCGAAGTGGCGCCAGGTTCGGGTCCGGTGCTTGAACTAGGTCCCGGCACCGGTGCGATCACGGAAGCGCTGCTGGCGCGTGGCGTGCGCGAGTGCGACCTCACGCTGCTGGAATTGAGCTCGGGCTTCGCGTCGATGCTCAAGCGGCGCTATCCGAACGCGCGGGTGGTCTGTGCGGACGCAGCGCAACTGCGGCGGCTCAAGCTCTTCGACGCGAATGGCGCAGCGGCTGCAGTCAGTGGCCTGCCGCTGCTGGCGATGTCGTCCCGGCAGGTATTCGCCGTCCTGTCGGGTGCGTTCGCGCAGCTGCGCGCCCACGGGGCGCTGTACCAGTTCACCTATGGCCCGAGGTGCCCTGTGCCGCGCGCCATTCTTGACCGCCTTGGGCTTGAATATGTGCGCATCGGTGGCGTGCGCTGGAACCTGCCGCCGGCGTCCGTGTACCGGATCACGCGGCGCCATCGCCCCGCGCTCGCTGCGGATTGAACGCCTGTACGCACTCTGTAGGCGAGGCTTCAGCCTCGCACGCATGCGAGGCTGAAGCCTCGCCTACAAGGTAAATGGCAGTCGTCACGCAAGTCCACCCAAAGAAAAAGCCCGCCAACCGGCGGGCTTTTCAATGGAAAGGACAGCGCTCAGGCGTAGCGCTTCAGCTGTACCGAAAATTGCGCCAGCGGCGCAATGCCGGACGATTCGGCACGGTGGCACCAGTCCTGCAGGCGGGCCAGCAGCTGCTCCGACGAGTCGGTGGAACGCTCCCACAGCGACGCCAGTTCCTGGCGCATGGCGTAGATCGTCGCCAGTGCCTTGCTCTTGCCCAGCGCTTCCGCGAGGCGGGCGCGGTCCACTTCCGACAGCGACGCCGGATCGATCAGCAGCCAGTGCTTCATCCGCTTGGGGCTGGGGACGTCCTGCTGCGCCCCGAACGTGGAACGCTGCCTGAGGCTGGCAAGCTCGGCGGCGCACGCCACCTTGAGCGCGCGCGCGTAGCTGGTGGCCACATGATAGCGATGCGTGATCACGGCCTGCAGCGTGGCCAGGTCGGGCTTGGTCTTGCCCGGCTGGAAGCGCAATTGCGGCGCGACCTTGCGCACGGTGGCAAGCTTGCTCGTTTCGAGGATGCGGATATACATCCAGCCGTTGTCGAATTCATACCACTGCGACGACAGCTTGGCCGACGTGCCGTAGGCATGATGATTGTTGTGCAGTTCTTCGCCGCCGATGATGATGCCCCACGGCACGATGTTGGTGGACGCGTCGGCGCTGGCGAAATTGCGATAGCCCCAGTAGTGGCCGATGCCGTTGATGATGCCGGCGGCGGTGACAGGAATCCACATCATCTGCACGGCCCAGATCGTGGCCCCCAGCGGTCCGAACAGCACCAGGTTGACGGCCAGCATGAGGCCGACACCCTGCCACGAGAAGCGGGTGTAGACGTTGCGTTCGATCCAGTCGTCCGGCGTGAAGTGGCCGTAGTTGTCGAGTGTGGCCTGCACTTTCGACTCTTCCCGATACAGCTCGGCACCTTGCCAGAACACCTTGTTGATGCCGCGCGTCTGCGGACTGTGCGGATCGTCGGGCGTCTCCACCTTGGCGTGATGCTTGCGGTGAATGGCAACCCATTCCTTGGTGACCATGCCCGTGGTGAGCCAGAGCCAGAAGCGGAAGAAGTGGGCGACGGATGGGTGCAGGTCCAGCGCGCGATGCGCCTGGCTGCGATGCAGGAAGATCGTGACCGAGGCGATCGTGACATGCGTCACCGCCAGCGCCACCACCACGTATCCCCACCACGGCAGGTCGATGAGACCGTGCGACGCGAAGGAGAGAAAGTCGTAACTCATTGATTTTCCAGTATTGATGCGCCGGATCAAGGGCGCCGGGATGCCAATTGTTGCGCTATAACCCGCTATTTTACGCGAGAGGGGGCGGGAGGTGTGTCCCCGGTCGCGGCAGCGCCGACCGGCGGTGGTTCGCCGCCCACCAAGCGCACATCGCGGCGCGGATAGGGAATATCAATGCCGTTGGCCCTAAAGGCCGCAAAAATACGGCGATTCAGCGCGCTTTTCAGCACGGTCTGGCCATTTTCGGGATCCTTGAGCCACAGCCCCAGTTCGAGATTGAGACCGCTTTCGCCAAAACCGAGCAGGAACGCCGCCGGCACATTCGGTCCTTCGAGGATCACCCGCGTTTCGGCGCGCCCGGCTTCTTCCATCAGGGCAAGCGCGCGATCAAGGTCCGCATCGTAGGCAATCTGTACCTGGACGCCGATGCGCAGTTCACGCGTGGTCGACGAATGGTTGAGCACCGTGGTGATCACCAGGGTTTCGTTGGGGACGATCGCCTCGACCCCGTCGAGGCTGCGTACCACCACGTAGCGCGACGTGACGCGGGCCACGACCCCATGGCGGCCGTCGACGGTGATGAGGTCGCCCAGGCGAATGGACTTGTCGAGCAGGATCGTGAAACCGGCAATGTAGTTGGCGGCGAGTTTCTGCAACCCGAGGCCGATTCCGACGCCCAGCGCGCCGCCGAAGACGGTGAGCAGCGTCAGGTCGAAGCCAATGGCCTGCAGCGCCACGATCACGCCCACGATCAGCATCACCGCGCGGATGAACTTGGCGAGCACCGCCTTGGTGCTGGTGTCGAGCGACGTGGCGTTGAGCAACTTCTGTTCGATCAGTCCGGACGCATAGAGCGTGACCGCAAGCGTCACCACAATGGCCAGGAAGCCCTTGGCAATCGTCAGCAGCGACACCGAACTCCTGCCGATCGGCAGCACGATCGCGTCGAGATCGTTGGCGAGTTCGGGCAGCACGCCGACGAAGTAGAGGATCACCATCCCCCAGATCGAGAAGGCGATCGCGCGCTCGGACGTCTTCACCCACGCCTGCTCGGCGAAGAGCTTGCGCATCCCAAAGAGCAGCAGGCGAATGACCGCCAGCGCGATCAGCAGCGGCATCGCGAGGTCGATGAAAAAGGGCACGCCGTCGAAGCGTTTGAAGGCGAAGCGGGCCAGCAGCAGCAGCGCGATTGCCGTCACCGAAAACACCATGCGGGCAACACCGCCGCGAAGGTGGCGATGCGAAACCGCGGCGCGGGAGCGGGCGCGCGTCTCCAGCCATCGATCAAGCAACCACGCGGCACCGACGCAAACCAGCAGCACCACCATCTCGCCCAGTCCCGACGGCGAGTGCAGCGCGGTTTCAAATCTCGAATAATCGATCGGATTCAGCATGCGGCAGTGGTTGGCAATGGATGAACGGGCCGCGTACTTGCAGGCGAGGCTGCAGCCTTGCGGCGAGCAGGCACTACCGTTGCGGCGACGGCACCGGCCACGACTTTATCAGGACGCGCGTTCGAGCGTCGCCGCGAAGAAGCCGTCGCAGCCGTGCCGGTGCGGCAACAGCTTCAGCGTCGGTCCGGTATCGAGCGCGATACCCGCACGGGCCAGGTCGGCGGCGACGTTGCCGAGCGTGAATTGCGGATGCGCGGCGAGAAAGCCATCAACGATCACCTCGTTTTCCTGCGGCAGCACGCTGCAGGTGGCGTACACGAGCCGTCCGCCCGGCTTGACGAGCGTGGCCGCGCTGGCAAGGATTGCGGTTTGCTTCGCGGTGAGTTCGGCGACGGAGGACTCGGGCTGGCGCCACTTGAGATCGGGATTGCGCCGCAGCGTGCCAAAGCCGGTGCACGGCGCATCCACCAGCACCCGATCGATCTTGCGGGCCAGCCGCTTGACCTTCGTGTCGCGCTCGCCCGACATCAACTGCGGCTGCACGTTCGACAGCCCCGACCGCGCCAGTCGCGGCGTGAGATTGGCCAGGCGCTTCGCCACCACGTCGAAGGCGTAGAGGCGGCCATGCGAGCGCATCAGCGCGCCCAGCAGCAACGTCTTGCCACCGGCGCCGGCGCAAAAATCGACGACCATGTCGGTGCGCCGCGGTGCAACGACGTAGCCGATCAACTGGCTGCCTTCGTCCTGCACTTCGAGACGGCCATCGTCGAGCCACGGATAGTGCGCCAGCGACGGCCGGCCGGCCACGCGAATGCCCAGCGGTGAATAGGGCGTGGGTGTCACGGCAAAGCCGTCGGCCAGCAGCGCCGCCAACGCTTCTTCGCGGGTGGTCTTCAGTGGATTGATGCGCAGGTCGAGCGTGGCGGGTGTCAGCCATGCGCGCGCAATCTCCGCGCGCTCGGCTTCGCCGTAGGCGGCACCGAGACGGGTCCACAGCCAGTCGGGCAGGTCGTGCGCGACGGCGTCGTCGAGCGGTGTAGCGAGCCGCGCCTTGAACGCGCGCAACCATACGGTGTCGGCGTTGCTGATCGCAGGCTCGAGATCGCGCAACGAACGGCCCAGCTCGCGTACCAGCACCGCGAGTGCGAGCTTGCGCGGCTCGGTGGTCTCGGCCAGCGCCAGGAGCGAGCGTTGACGCCGCAACAATGCGAACACGACATCGGCGACCAGCGCGCGATCCTGCTGGCCCATCTGCGGGTTGGCGCGAAAGAATGCGCGCAGCCCGTTGTCGGCGGGAGTATCGAAGCGGCGAACGCGCTCGATGGCGGCGGCAAGTACGGCAATCTGGTTGGAGCGAAGGGTCATTGGCCGGTCAGGGAAGGAAAGGTGGCGCCGGGCTGCGCGCCACCGGTGGCGGCGGCGGCCGGTGAGTCGGGGGCTCCCGTGGCGGCAGCGGACGCGGGGCGCGGCATCGCGAGTTCGTCGCGCGCCGTTCCCGTGGCCGTTTCATCCACGCGAATGGAATCGAGCACCACTTCGATGGTGCCGCGATCGGTGTTCGATACGCGCATCTTGACCGGGATGTGCCGCAGCGAGGGCGCCAGCCATACATAAGCATCGGTCTTGCCGTCCTCGCTCTGGCGATGCCAGCGTTCCGCGTCGATCTTGCCTTGCGGCCAATCGATGTTCTCGGTCAACTCGCGGGTCATCGTGTAGCGGTGGATGCGGCGCGGCGTGCCGACGGTGAACGTGACCCGGTCGACCGTGGGCGGCGTGAAGTAGTACTGCCACATCAGCGCCAGCGGATCGAAGGTGGGCAGATCGAGCGGTTCGGTCTTGCCGTCGAACAGTGTGAGCAAACCTGCTTCCCAGTCGAAGGCCGCCGTTTCCACCCGGTCGGGGCCGCCGCGTTCGACGCGAAACGACAGGGGCTGCAAGCCTTGCTCGGTGATGAGGCCGCGACTTTCGATCTTGCCCTGGCCGCGCAGCACCAGGGCGGCGAGGCCGCGCGCTTCGCCGATGGTGGAAATGCGATAGCGATTGTTGCTGTGCTCGAAGCGATAGACGGCGTCGCCGATCAGGAAGCCACGGGTGCCATAGAACACCTTGTAGGCCAGGTCGACGCGCGGCGGCAGTGTCTTGCCGGCCGCAGCGGCGCCGGGGGTGACCACGGCCTCGGCGGCGACCGTCGCGGCGGCCGCATCGGCAAGGGCTTGGTCGCGTTCCACGGCTGCAGCCGCCTCGGCGGCGGAGGTGTCGGGTGGCGCAACCTCGGCGACCGCATCGACGGGTGGAGCCGGCGTCGGGTTCACGCGCCTGGCCTTCGGCTTGGGCTTGGCCGCGGCGGTGGCTGCAACCGTGGGCGGCGGCGGCAGTTCGGTGATGGTGGCGGTAAGCGGTATCGCGTCGGGGCTCGAGGCGAGGTTGGCGGGCCACAGCGACACCGCGACATGGACCAGGAGCGACCACGCGAGCGCGACCAGCAAGAGTCGCCGGGTGTGTCTGCCGGCCTTCGCCGCCGCGGCATGCAGGGCGGGGGCGAGCAAGTTCGCGGCAGGGAGGGAAGTGGCAGTCACGGAGAAAAGGGGGTGCGGCGATGCGGACGCTTGTGGGCACGGTTTCAGGATGGCGCCACACCGCGGAGATTCAAGGCGCAGGCAACCCGTTCAATCCCCGGGCACGCGCAGAAAGCCATCCGGTTGCGAAGCCTTAGCGTCCTTAACGCTTACATGCCCGCCGGCGACGACCAGCCGATCGGTACAGTACCAGCGAACCGCTGTCGGCAGCAGCGCGTGCTCGGCGTGCAGCACCCGCGCGGCGAGGGCGGCTTCGTCATCGCCTGGCCAGACCGGCACCGCGGCCTGCGCCACGATCGGGCCCACATCCACGGTGGCGGTGACGAAATGTACGGTGCAGCCGTGGACCTTGACGCCATCGGCCAACGCCCGCCGATGCGTGTGCAGTCCCGGGTAAGCGGGCAACAGGGACGGATGGATGTTGAGCAACCGGCCGGTGTAGCGATGCACGAAGGTATCGGTGAGCACGCGCATGAAGCCTGCCAGCACCACCAGGTCGGGGGCGCTCGCATCGACGACCGAGGCCAGCGCCAGGTCGAACGCTTCGCGCGACGCATGCGCATGATGGTCGACCACGGCCACCGGCACGCCATGCGCGCGTGCGAGATCGAGGCCCGGCGCGTCGGCGCGGTTGCTGATGACCATCGTCACCGCGCCGCCGAGCGTGCCGGCGGCCATGGCGTCCAGCAGCGCGCCCAGGTTGGACCCGCGACCGGAGATCAGGACGGTGATGCGTGGTAACGCCATGGTCAGGCGCAGGGCACCCGTCAGTGCACGACAGTAGGAGGCTCGCCGACCGGCTGCGCGACGACGGTGCCGATGCGCGTGGCCCGTTCGCCGGCGTCACGCAGCAACCGCAGCGCGCGGTCGACATGGGCGGGTGCCACGATGACGATCATGCCGATGCCGCAGTTGAACACGCGATGCATTTCATCGTCGGCAACGTTGCCGTGGCGCTGCAGCCAGTCGAAGATCGGCGGGCGCAGCCACGCCGAGCGGTCGAGCCGCGCCTGCAGACCGTCCGGCAGGACGCGCGGGACGTTTTCCAGGAGGCCGCCGCCGGTGATATGCGCCATGCCCTTGACGGGAACGTCACGCAGCAACGCGAGCAGCGGCTTCACGTAGATGCGCGTGGGCGCCAGCAGCGCGCCGCCCAGCGTGGTGGTGGCGAATGGTGCCGCGAGAGCGGCGCCGCTGACGTCGATGATGCGTCGGATCAGCGAAAAGCCGTTGGAATGCGGGCCACTGGACGCGAGTCCGATCACCGCATCGCCGGCAACGATGCTGCGGCCGTCGATGATCGCGGATTTTTCGACGACACCCACGGCAAAGCCCGCCAGGTCGTATTCGCCGGTGGGATACATGCCGGGCATCTCCGCGGTCTCGCCGCCGATCAGTGCGCAGCCGGCTTCCTCGCAGCCGGCCGCAATGCCGCGAATCACCGTGGCAGCAACGTCGACGTTGAGCTTGCCGCATGCGAAATAGTCGAGGAAGAAGAGCGGCTCGGCGCCCTGGACCAGGATGTCGTTGACGCTCATCGCGACGAGGTCGATGCCCACGGTATCGTGCCGGTCGAGCGCGAATGCAAGCTTGAGCTTGGTGCCTACGCCGTCGGTGCCGGCGACCAGCACGGGTTCGCGGAAGCGCTTGCCGATTTCGATCAGGCCGCCGAAGCCGCCGATGCCGGCCAGCACTTCCGGGCGCATCGTGCGCTTGGCGAACGGCTTGATCCGCTCCACCAGGGCGTCGCCTGCGTCGATATCGACACCGGCGTCGCGGTAGGAAAGGGAGGAGCGATCAGCGGCAGTGGACATGGCGGCAAGGGGATCCGCTGCGCGCGGAACCGGAAAAGGGCATGCGGTTGGGGGAGGCGTGTTGTCCCGCGCGGGCGGGGAGCAACCTCGTCAAGAACGCGGCGCAAATTGCCGGGAACCACTACAATCGGCGCGGTTTCCCGGTGCACCTGAGCGCATCGGGACCCTTCGACCGACCGCCGCGAATTCTACCGGAAATGACCGAGCCCCGTCCGCCCGACGCCGCACCTGCCGCCCCGTCTGCCGTAGCGGCCGTCGCCGGCATGGCGCCGCGCCCGGACGAGAGCGCTGCGCTGGCACGCCCGGACGTTGAGGTGGCCCCGGCTGCGGCGACGCTGCGGCGGCCATTGTCGCCACGCAATTACCTGTGGATCGTCGCCGCCGCACTGGTCCTGTTCCTCGGCCTGCGTTATCTGGGCGCCGTGCTCACGCCGTTCCTGGTCGGCGCCATCCTCGCGTATCTCGGCACACCGATCGTCGATTGGGCGGAGACGAAGCTCGTGACGCGAGCGGTCTCTACATCGCTGGTGGTGCTGTGCTTCGGGCTGCTGCTGCTCGCGCTGTTTCTGGTGCTGATTCCGCTGGTCCAGGCGGAAGTGGGTCTCGCGATCAAGCGCTTCCCCGAATTGTTTGCCAACACGACGTCGCGGCTGGTGCCGTGGCTCGAGCAGACCTTCGGCATCATCATTGCATTCGATATCGACACGCTGAAGTCGCTGGTCGCCGAGAACATGGATGAAGCGCGCGAACTCTCGCTGCAGGTGCTGTCGGGCGTCAAGACCGGCAGCCGCATCCTGATCTCGGTGCTGGTCAACCTCGCGCTGATCCCGGTGGTGATGTTCTATGTGCTGCGCGACTGGCACATGATCATCGATCGTCTCGATACGCTGGTGCCGCGCGACTGGGATGCCAAGGTCGGCACCATCGCCAGGGACATCGATGTCGTGCTGGCCGAATTCCTGCGCGGGCAGCTGCTGGTCATGCTTGTCCTCGCCGCGTATTACGTGATCGGCCTCACCATTGCCGGACTCGACAAGGCGTTTGCGATCGGCATCCTCACCGGCCTCCTGGTCTTCATTCCGTACGTGGGCTTCGGCCTCGGCCTGGTGCTGGGCGTGGTTGCCGCCATCCTGCAATGGAACGGCTGGCCCGGGTTCATGGCCGTGCTCGCGGTCTACGGTGTCGGGCAAATGCTGGAAAGCTATGTGCTGGTGCCGTGGCTGGTCGGCGATCGGATCGGGCTGCATCCGCTCGCGGTGATCTTCGCGCTGCTGGCCTTCGGACAGCTGTTCGGCTTCGTCGGCGTGTTGCTGGCGTTGCCGGTGTCGGCGGCATTGCTCGTGGGCCTGCGGCACCTGCGCGCGGCCTATGTCGTGTCGCCGATCTATCGCGGGGATACCTGACGCGTGCCATGCAACAGCTGACTTTCGAGCTGGCCGCGCCGGAACCGCCGACCTTTGCCAATTTCGTTGCCGGTCGCAACGAGGAAGTGGTCGCCGTACTGCGCCAACTGGCGGCCGGCACCGTTGCCGAGCCCGGCATCCTGCTGTGGGGGGGGCGGGACAGCGGGCGCACGCACCTGCTGCACGCGACCGCGGCGGCCGCGGCAGTCCGGGGTCCGGTGGTGTTTCATCATCGGGTCGATTCGGTGGACGCGGATCTGCCCGGCCCGGGCGCCCTGGTGGTTGTCGATGACGTCCAGGCGGCCGGAGACATGGTCCAGGGGCGGCTCTTTACGCTCTACAACCGTCTGCGCGAGGCCGGCGGCCACCTGCTGGTGGCCGCCGATGCGCCGCCTGCGCGGCTGCCACTGCGCGAGGACATGCGCACCCGCTTGGGCTGGGGGCTGGTCTACGAGGTCATCGCGCTCGCCGATACGGAAAAGGGGGAGGCGCTGCAGGGCTACGCGCGCGAACGCGGCGTGCCGTTGTCCGCGGACGTGGTGGCGTGGCTGCTGGCCCACGGCCGGCGGGACATGACAACGCTCACCGCCACGCTGCAGGCGCTGGACCGCTTTTCGCTGGCCACCAAGCGACCGATCACGGTGCCGCTGGCCCGGGAATGGAGCCGGGAGGCGGGGGACCTGTTCGGAGGGCCGGCCTGAATCGGAAAGGGTCCGGCGAGGCTGCCACGGCCCTTCGGGACACTGGTAATGGTGGCCTGCTGAAGACGGTTTCGCAGCGGAATTTCCGCTGTTGCCGAGCCGCCACGCCGCAACAGTGATTTATTTCCCTAGTACTTTGATTGTTCAGGTAAAATACTGCCCGAGCCGGGAAAGCGGCCTGCGGTGGTGGTGTCAACCGCGCTTGTGTCCGGGGCGTTAATGGCCTCGACACGGGCAAAACGGTGTCGTTCATATAGCTTCCACAAGGAAAGAAACACATGAAGCAATTGGTAGCGGCACTGATCGCGGTGGCATTTGCCTCCGTTTCGCTGGCTCAAGGTGCAATGACTGCGACTCCGTCGGCCAAGGCCCCGGAAACGTCGTCGGCAGCCCCGGCGAAAAGCCAGACAAAGAAAACCAAGAAAAAGAAGGCCAAGAAAACTTCGGGAGCGCCTGCCGCCCCCGCTGACAAGCCCGCAAAGTAATTTCTCATCCTTAAACCTGTCCAAACCTTAATACCACTGAGGAAATGTTCATGAACAAGCTGATCGTTGCACTGATTGCCGGGGCCCTGGCCACTGTTGCCGCCGCCCAAACCGCGGCGCCTGCCGCTCCCGCGATGGCTGCCCCCGCGATGGCTGCGCCGGCTGCTCCCGCGCCGCTGACCACGAAGGAAAAGCAGCAAGCCGCTCAAGCCGCCACCACGGCGGGCTCGGGCAGCTCGGCCAGCACGATGAAGACCGCCACCGAGCAAGCCAAGAACACGGCTGCTTCGAAGAAGGTTGAAAAGATGAGCAAGGCTGACAAGAACGCCGCGATCAAGGATGTCAACACCAAGATGGTGAACCCGAACAACTCGGCCGGCGCTGGCGCCACCGCCGTGATGCAGAAGGAAACCACGGCGGCCTCGAAGGAAGTCCCGAAGTCGAAGACGAACCTGAATACGCCTGAAGCACAAAAGGCACTGCAAAAGGCAGCGACGCCCTGATCCGCGTCTGCAGCCTACGGAAAGGGCAGGGCGTTCGCGCTCTGCCCTTTTTCTTTGTAACCGCAATCACCTTGTCATGACCGAACACTCCGCCGTGCGACCTGCCGTGACTGTCGCGACCATTGTCGAGCGCGACGGACTCTTCCTGCTCGTGGAGGAAGAAACGCGCGCCGGCTTGCGGCTCAATCAACCGGCGGGACATCTCGAGGCCGGCGAGTCGCTGCCCGAGGGTGCGGCGCGCGAAACGCTGGAGGAGTCCGGCTGGCGGATCACGCCCACTGCGCTGGTCGGGGTCTATCGCTGGATGGCGCCGGACAACGGCGCGACCTTCGTGCGCTTTGCATTTGCCGGCCGGCCGGACGCGCACGACCCTGCGCGGCCGCTGGATACCGGCATCGTGCGCGCACTGTGGCTCGATTACGACGCCATCGTCGCGCGTCGTGCCGATCATCGCAGTCCGCTGGTGCTGCAATGCCTGAACGACTATCGCGCGGGTCGCCGCTATCCGCTGGACATGTTGCGATGACGGGCCGCCGCAAGCGTGTTGTCGTGGGGCTGTCGGGCGGTGTCGATTCCGCCGTAGCCGCGTGGGCGTTGAAGGCGCAGGGGTACGAGGTGATCGGCGTCTTCATGAAGAACTGGGAGGACGACGACACCGACGATTACTGCACGTCACGCGAGGACCTGGTCGACGCGGCGGCGGTGGCGGATGTGCTCGGCATCGAGATCGAAGCGGTCAACTTCGCGGCGGAATACCGCGAGCGCGTGTTTGCGCATTTCCTGCATGAATACGAGTCCGGTCGCACGCCCAACCCGGACGTGCTGTGCAACAGCGAGATCAAGTTCCGCGCATTTCTCGATCACGCACTGCGGATGGGCGCGGACCACATTGCCACCGGGCACTATGCGCGGGTGCGGCCGGCGGCGGATGGCCGCGTCGAACTGCTGACGGCCGCGGACGTGTCCAAGGATCAGAGCTACTTTCTGCACCGGCTGACGCAGGAGCAGTTGGCGCCCACGCTGTTTCCGCTCGGCGACATGATCAAGCGCGACGTGCGTGTGCTGGCGCAACGCGAAGGCATTCCCACGTACGCGAAGAAGGACTCGACCGGGATCTGCTTCATCGGCGAGCGTCCATTCCGCGATTTCCTGGCGCGTTACCTGCCGCGTACGCCGGGGCCGGTGGTCACGCCTGACGGCGCCACCGTGGGACGTCACGATGGCCTGGCGTATTACACGCTGGGCCAGCGACATGGCCTCGGCATCGGCGGCACGCGGGAGGGTACCGACGCGCCGTGGTTTGTCGCCGGCAAGGATCCGGTTCGCAATGCGCTGGTGGCTGTGCAGGGTCACGCGCATCCCATGCTGTACCGCTCCGATGTCGATGTGATCGACGTGCACTGGATCGGCGGCGTGCCGCCGGCGCCTTCAACGCAGCTGCGTGCCAAGACGCGTTACCGGATGCCGGCGGCGCCTTGCATTCTCGAGGCGACGCCCGCTGGTACGCGCGCCGTGTTCACCGCGCCGCAATGGGCGCCCACGCCGGGACAGTATCTCGTGCTCTACGATGGCGACGTGTGCTTGGGCGGCGGCGTGATCGCAGCGGGCGCTGATTCGAGTGCTTCTGTGGTGGTCGAGGTGGGAGAGCGCGTGGCCTGAGGCGGAGAGGCTGACTACAACAGCACGCGACCGCTCAGAACGGGATGTCGTCGTCGAAGTCGTCGACGTTTTTCTTGGCGCCGCCTGCGGGTTTGCCGCCGCCTCCACCGCTGCTGGGGGCGCTGCTTTCGCGGCGGCCGCCGCCACCACCGGACGGGGCTGAAAATTCAGCGTCGCCGCCACCGCCTTCGCGCGTGCCGCCGATCAGCTGCATCCGGTCGCCGACGATTTCCGTCGAGTACTTTTCGACGCCGTCCTTGTCGGTGTATTTCTTGGTTTGCAGCCGGCCCTCGATGTACACCGAGCGGCCCTTTTTCAGGTATTCGCCCGCGATTTCGGCCGTGCGGCCGAACAGCACCACGCGGTGCCATTCCGTTTTTTCCTGCTTCTCGCCGGACTTGTCCTTCCAGGTTTCGGACGTGGCGATGTTGAGATTGCAGACCGCGTCGCCGCCCGTGGTGTAGCGGGTTTCCGGGTCGCGGCCGAGGTTGCCGAGCAATATGACTTTGTTGACCGAGGCCATGTTCAGGTTTCTCCCATCGAGTAGTTGGTGCGGTAGCGGGCCGGTGGCGCGGCCATGGTGGCAGAAGCGGCGAGCCATGCAAGGGTAAGGCCCACGCCCAGCACGAATACGGCGGCGCCGTCGGCGTGTTGCGACAGATAGCCTCCTGCGGCGGCGCCAACGAACGCGCCCAGGAATTGCATGCTTGCATTGACGCCGACAGCGGCGCCGCGCGCATCTTCCGGCGCACACTTCGAGACCAGCGCCGGCAGCATGGCTTCGAGCAGGTTGAGCGCTGTGAAAAACAACGTGAGTGCGACGACCGTGCCTGCCAGCGAATGCAGCGCGAAGCCCAGCGCCACCTGCGCGACGCCCAGCGCTGCAATGGCGCCCACCAGCAGCGGCTTGCCGCGCCCCTCGCGGTCGACATGCCGCACGAACGGCAGCATCAGCGCGATCGACAGTAGCAGCACGGGCAGGTAGACGATCCAGTGCCGGTCGCCTGCGAGCCCTTGGTCGACCAGGGCAAATGGAATCTGGGCGAACAGGGCCATCAGCACCGCATGCAATGCAAACGTGCCGTAGTTGAGGCGCAGCAACTGCGGGTCGGCGAGCACGCGGCGCAGCTGGGCGGCCCCGGCTTCGCGCGCGACGTGGACCGGGCCTGGATCGGGCACGGCAAAGCGTACGACCGCCATGGCGCCGATGGCGAGGATGCCCGTGAGTGCAAAGATGCCGGGCACGCCTATCGCCGCCTTCAGCAGGGGCCCCGCGATCAGCGACAGCGCGAACGTGAGCGCGATGGTGACGCCGATGATGGCCATGGCGCGCGTGCGCACGGTGTCGCGGGTGAGGTCGGCGGTGAGTGCGATGACCGCAGCCGAAATGGCGCCTGCGCCCTGCAGGCAGCGGCCGACGATGACCCACTCGATGGTGTGGGCGATGGCGGCGACAAAACTGCCGACCGCGAAAATGGCGAGCCCGGCATAAATGACCGGTTTGCGGCCCCAGCGGTCGGAGGCCCAGCCGAACGGTATCTGCAGCAGGGCCTGGGTGAGGCCATACGCGCCCAGCGCAAGGCCGATCATCGTGTGGCTGGCGCCCCCTTCGAGCGTTTCGGCGTACAGCGCGAACACCGGGAGGATGACGAACATGCCGAGCAGCCGCAGGCCGTAGATGGACGCGAGGCTGGCGGTGGCGCGGCGCTCGCCGGTGTTCATTTGCACCGCGGCCGGGAGCGGCCGCACTTCGACGGAACCGGGTGCGGGCTGGAGTGTCATGGACGGAAAATTAGGACTTTAAGCGCGGCGGATAAACACAATATACTAACAGGTTCGCTCGTCGTCCCTTGGCCGTTTGGACGACCCTGCACTTCAATCGCACGAGGCG
>JANMCS010000148.1:0-2115 GCA_031361405.1 Betaproteobacteria bacterium | reverse complement strand
TATTTGGTGACCGAATGCACGACGATGTCCGCCCCGTGCTCGAACGGACGGCACAGGTACGGCGAGGCCAGCGTGTTGTCCACGACCAGCGGCACGCCCGCGGCGCGGGCCACCGCGCCAATCGCGGCAAGATCGGTGACGTTCAATTGAGGATTGCCGATCGTCTCGGCGTAGATGGCTTTCGTGTTGGTCCGCAGCGCCGCGCGAAAGTTCGCGGCATCGTCGCCGTCGACGAACGTGGCCTCGATGCCGAATTGCGCGAACGTGACCGCGAGCTGCGAGTAGGTGCCGCCATACAGCGTGCGGGCGGCGACGATATGGTCGCCGGCGCGGCACAGCGTCAGCAGCGCCACCATCTGCGCGGACATCCCGGTGGCGGTGGCGAGCGCCGCCCGGCCGCCCTCCAGCGCGGCCAGGCGCTCCTCGAGCGCTGCGACGGTGGGATTGGCGATGCGCGAATAGACGTTGCCGAAGGTCTGCAGGTTGAAGAGGCTGGCCGCATGGTCGGCGCTGTCGAACACGAACGACGTGGTCTGGTAGATCGGCAGCGCGCGCGCGCCGGTGGCCGCGTCGGGAATCTGGCCCGCGTGCAGGCACAGCGTATCGAAGCCGAATTTGCGATCAGCCACGAGGCATTCGCTTCGTCATCCGGCGCGGCGTGCCGAAATCATGCCGGTGTTGACGCCGGCGAGGTTGAGGCCGCCGAGAATGCGCGCGTGCTCGATCTTGACGCAGCGATCCATCACCACATCGAGTCCGCCCGCCAGCGCCACCTGCGCGGCTGTATCGTTGCGGATGCCCAGTTGCATCCACTGCACGCGCGCGCCCTTGGCCACGGCGGCGTGCGCGATCGGCGCGATGTCGGCGGGCTTGCGGAAGCAGTCCACCATGTCGACCGGACCGGGAATGGACGCGAGATCGGGATAGCACGCCTGTCCCAGCACTTCCTGATACGCGGGATTGACGGGGATTATTGTGTAACCGTGGTCCTGCATGTACTTGGCGGCGAAGAAGCTGGGGCGATGCCAGAGCGCGGACAGTCCGACGACGGCGATGGTCCGCGTCTGCGCCAGGATGCGACGCAGGCCGGCGATGTCGTCAACGACCGGCATCGGCGCACTTTCGCAGCAGTATCCTGCCGACGGCGGTGCGCAGGCGGCGGCGTCCTACCATCGTGGTGCCTGGTTGTACGGATAGTCGTTGGAGATCTTGCGCGCTGATGAAATCGTGTTGGACAAGCCGTACGGCAGCGTCGGGTAGTCGCCCGGGCCGAGCGTGCGGCACTGGCCGCCGAAGTTGGCGTCGGTGCAGAACAGCCAGTAGCCCTGCTCGATGCGCAGTGACGACGCGCGGTCGTTGAAGCCGCTGTTGCCGAGGTTGGCAAGGACGTCGGTGCTGACGATGTACGCGCGGCCCGAAAAATTGGGGCCCTCATACATGACGATGCGGGGATTGCCTGGTCTTCCATTACCCCAGGCGCTGCCAGCGTTGTTACCCCCGCCGCTGCTGCCGCCGTCGATGGGGCGCGCTGAACTCACCTGGCCCGTGACAGCACCAAGCAGTTCGTAGCGCCCGGGCGGGAACGCCTCGCACGTGCTGTTGAAATCGGCATCCGCGCAGAGTTGCCAGAGGCCGCGCGTGACCACGGCCGAGGCCGCGCGGTCGTTGAAGCGGATGTCATCGAAATTGTTGACCGGACCGGACAGGGAGACCGAGCGTCCTCCGAAGCCTGGCGCGTCATACAGGATGATGGCGCCGCCACCCATCCCCGCACCGCCGCCGCCCCCGGCGATGCCCCCGCCGCCCCCGCCGCCCCCACCGCTCCAGCCGATTTCGCGCAGCGAGGAAACCGCGTTGGCAAGCCCGAGCGCCCGGAGGTTCCCGTAGTTGCCCGGCTGCAGCGTGACGCATTGGCCGCGATAGTAGGCATCGGAACAAAGCTGCCACGATCCGCCGCGGATGCGCACTGATAAGGCGCGGTCGTTGAAGCCGGTATCGCCAAGATTGGAGATCGAGTTGGTGGCGGAGTAGCTGGCTCCGCCAAAGTTCTCGTACTGGAACAGCGTGATTTCCTGGGCAAGCGCAGCCGGCGATATCGCCAAGGCCACCACAGCG
>JANMCS010000138.1:0-2183 GCA_031361405.1 Betaproteobacteria bacterium | reverse complement strand
GGTGCGGATTAATTACGCGGCGGGATAGGCACAGCTAATATCCCAAACCACGGCTGTAGGCGAGGCTTCAGCCTCGCGCGCTAGGCTCAAGCCTCGCCTACAGGTGTACCTACAGGCACGTTGACGCGGTTACATCCTTCGAGGATTCACCTGGAAATGCAACCAGACTCTGATCCCAAAACGAATACTCGCCCAATCGTCGTACCAGCCCCGCACGCAATGGATTGGTGACAACATAGCGGGCCGCGACGACAATGCTTTCCTCGCGCCGTAGCGCATGATCGTGGAATCCTTGCTGCCATACTCGCTCACGCGATTCACGCCGACGATTGATGGCCAGCGCCGTGCGCCCTTTCAGGCGTTGCACAATCTGCGACAACGAAATGGCGTTCAGCGCCAATAGTGCGTGCAGATGATCAGGCATGATGACCCAGGCGATCATCTGGCAGCAATTATCGCGATGGAGACTATGCAATTCACGCGCAACGATTGCAGCGAATTCGAATGACCAAAAGAGTGAAATTCGATGCGCCGTGACCGCAGTGACGACGTATGGGCAACCCGCGATCGAGCGGCGCCCGCTTAGCGCGGCGGCATAGGTCATGCGAAGGCTCCGAACGGGGATCGAAACCGATGCTGGGTCCAACCGCGACGGCGCGTTATCGGTCGTTAGTCCGATGTTCAGGCATTTGACCGGGGCCCCGTAGGCGCGGCTTCAGCCTCGCGGGCATTGCGGAAACCGCGCCATCGGGGTGTGCGCGAGGCTGAAGCCTCGCCTACAGAATCGACGGATTACGAGCGCTTGGCGTGCAACGCCATATCGGCCAGCAACTGCGCGCGCCGCTCCAGCCACCAGCCGTACTGTGCCGGCCACAACTTCCAGCCGGCTTCGCCGTCCAATTCCACGGCGGCACGGCCGGCCCAATGCGGATCGACCAGCGCTTCGCGGCCCAGCGCGACGAGATCAGCTTCGCCGCGCGCGATGATCGCTTCGGCCTGCGCCGCATTCAGCACCAGGCCCACGGCCTGCGTGGCGATGTCGGCCTCGGCACGGATGCGTGCGGCAAAGGGCACCATGTAGCCGGGCCTGAGATCAAAGCGCGCGCCCACCAGGCCGCCCGCGGAGCAATCGATCACGTCGACGCCGATGGCCTTCAGCTCGCACGCCAACGCAATCGAATCCTCCAGCGTCACGCCACCTTCGATGCCGTCGATGGACGACGTGCGGTAGAACAGCGGCTTGCCCGCCGGCCACACCTCGCGCACCGCGCGCGCAATCTCCAGCCCGAAGCGCATGCGCCCGGCAAGGTCGCCGCCATAGGCATCGCGCCGCGTGTTGGAGATCGGCGACATGAATGAGCTGATCAGATAACCATGCGCGCCGTGGATCTCGATCACATCGAGGCCCGCGCGCTCCGCCCGCAGCGTGGTCGCGCGAAACGCGTCGACGATCCGCTTGATGCCCGCATGGTCCAATGCCTCCGGCACCAGCCAGCCGTCCATGTGCGGCACCGCCACGGGTCCGACAATCGGCCACGGCAAATCGCCGCGCGCCGCGTCTTCCGCGCCCACTGCTGCGTTGCCGAACCACGGCCGCTGCATGCTGGCCTTGCGGCCTGCGTGCGCCAGTTGCATACCGGCGGCGGCGCCCATGGACTTCACGTAGGCCACTGCGCGCTGGATCGGCGCGATGTGATCGTCGGACCACAGCCCGAGATCGCCGTGCGTGATGCGCCCTTCCGCCACCACCGCGGTCGCTTCGGTGAACACGAGGCCGAAGCCGCCCATCGCAAACTGACCAAGATGCGCAAAATGCCAGTCCTGCGCCCTGCCGTCGATGGCGGAGTACTGGCACATCGGCGACACCACGGTGCGGTTGCGCAACGTGAGTCCACGCAACATCAGCGGAGAGAACAGTTTTGACACGGGATGTCCCTTCAATGAATCCATCCATGCAGCGCGCACGCGCCGGCCTGTCAGCCGCTACACGTGCCCAGCATCACGCCGAATGCGCTCCGCGATGCGCCCAGCCGGTCATCCGGCGCTCGACCACCGCGAAGAATTCGTACATCGCCATCGCCATTGCGCCGATCACGAAGAGGCCGGCAAACACCAGCGGCATCTTCATCGACGATCCGGCCGACATCATCAGGTAGCCGATGCCGTCGTTGGACGCCACGGTT
>JANMCS010000119.1:0-1342 GCA_031361405.1 Betaproteobacteria bacterium | reverse complement strand
GCCCGGTTGTCGTCGCTGATCGACCAGGTCGACATCAAGGATCTCAAATACGAACCCTTCGTGGCGGGCCTTCCCGATCGGGTCAGCGACGCACCGGACATCCTGGCCGCCATTCGCGAGCACGACATCCTCACCATCCGTACCAGTCGTTCGAACCCGTGGTCGAATTCATCCGCCGCGCCGCGGAGGATCCGGATGTGCTCGCCATCAAGCAGACGGTCTATCGCACCGGCGTCAATTCGGTGCTGATGGAGGCGCTGGTCGAAGCCGCGCGCCGCGGCAAGGAAGTGACCGTGGTCGTCGAACTGATGGCGCGCTTCGACGAGGCAGCCAACATCAACTGGGCCGAGCAGCTGGAGCGGGCGGGCGCGCAGGTGGTCTACGGCGTGTTCGGGCTGAAGACGCATGCGAAGCTGGCGCTGTTGTTGCGCCGCGAGCGCAATTCGCGCGGGGTCTCCCGGCTGGTGCCGTATGCGCACCTCGGCACCGGCAATTACCACCCTCGTACCACGTCCCTCTACACCGACTTCGGGCTGCTGACCGCCGACCCGGCCATCTGCGCGGACGTCAACGAAATTTTTCTGCACATCACGAGCCTAGCCAAGGCGGGCCGCCTGCGTCACCTGATGCTGGCGCCGTTCACGATGCACCGACGCGTGCTCGAATTGATCCGGCGCGAAACGCGCAATGCGAAAAACGGCAAGCCGGCGCGGATCATCGCCAAGATGAATGCGCTGGTCGAGGAAGGCGTGATCCGCGCGCTGTATGTGGCGTCGCAGGCCGGCGTGAAGATCGACCTGATCGTGCGTGGCGCATGCGCGCTGCGCCCCGGCGTGGCCGGGGTTTCGGACAACATCCGCGTGCGTTCGATCCTGGGCCGCTTTCTCGAGCATCACCGCGTGTGGTACTTCGAGAACAACGGCGAGCCCGACGTGTGGCTCGCGTCGGCCGACTGGATGGGGCGCAACATGTTCAAGCGCATCGAGGTGGCCTTTCCGGTCCGCGACGCGCAGCTGCGCAAACGCGTGGTCGATGAGGGCCTGCGCGCGCTTCTGGCGGATAATCGCGATGCGTGGGAGCTTGGTCCCACCGGGGCCTGGTCGAAGGCCAGGTTGCGGCGCGGAGCGCGGTCGCGTTCGGCGCAAACGGAACTGCTGGCGCGGATGCAGGCGCCGGACGACGATTGACGGGCCGACATGGACCTCATCCTCTGGCGTCATTGCGAAGCTGAGCCCGGCGAGCCGGACCTCGGCCGCCGGCTCACGTCGAAAGGCCTGAAGCAGGCCGAGCGGATGGCCGCCTGGCTGGACACGCACCTGCCCGACACGTGCCGGGTGCTGGT
>JANMCS010000117.1:0-9406 GCA_031361405.1 Betaproteobacteria bacterium | reverse complement strand
GGACTGCCTGCGGAGGTCGTGCAGAAACTCAACGCCGACGTGAATCGGTGGCTGCAGCAACCGGATGTGCGCGGGCAGTTCGACAAGCTCGGCTACGAAGTGCAGCCGGGCACGCCTGCCGACTTTGCGACGTTCGTGCGCGACAACTCCGCGCGCGATGCGAAGATCATTCGAGACGCCGGAATCAAGGCCGAATGAGCGCGGGGGCCGAGGCGAAGCCGAGGGAGGCGCGCAGCGCGCGTCCCCGCGCGATTGAGGGCGGCCGACACGCTCACTCTCGCACTGCGTTGCATTGCAAGGAGGCCGTAGAATGAGCGCGGGGGCCGAGGCGAAGCCGAGGGAGGCGCGCAGCGCGCGTCCCCGCGCGATTGAGGGCGGCCGACACGCTCACTCTCGCACTGCGTTGCATTGCAAGGAGGCCGTAGAGTGAGCGCGGGGGTCCAAATGACCAGCGCCACCCACCCGGTCGGCGTGATCGGCATCGGGCTCGTCGGGCTCGCGCTCGTCGAGCGCTTGCGCGCCGCACGCATCAAGGTGATCGGGTACGACATCGATCCCGCGCGGCGCGGGTTGCTGGTGGCCGCGCATGGCATGCCGGCGGCCAGCGCCGCGGCTGTGTTTGCGGCCTGCGACAATGTGCTGCTGGCGCTCTTCGACGGTGCGCAGACCAGCGCGTTGATCCGCGACGCGCTGCCGCAGTTGCGCGCTGGCACGCGCCTCGTCGACTGCGGCACGGGGGACCCCGACCAGGCGGTGGCGCTCGCCGTGCGGCTCGCCGCGCGCGGCGTGCGCATCCTCGATGCCCCGTTGTCGGGGTCGAGCGAGCAAATCCGCGACGGCACGGCGGTGATGATGATCGGCGGCGACCGCGAGGATTGCGACGCGCTCGAGCCGGTGCTGGCGGTGCTGTCGTCGCGCCGCTTCCTGCTGGGTCCGCCGGGCAGTGGATCCCGCGCCAAGCTCGCCACCAACCTGCTACTGGGCCTCAATCGCGCCGCGCTTGCCGAGACGCTCGTGTTGGCGGAAGCGCTGGGCCTCGACCTGCCGTCGTTCCTCGATCTCGTGCGCGTCACGCCTGCCTATTCACGCGCGGTCGACGTGAAAGGCGCGATGATGATCGAAGGCACGTTCGTGCCCCCGCAGTCGCGGGTGGAACAGCATCGCCGCGACCTGCGCCTGATCATCGAGGCGGCTGCGCGCAGTGGCCACAAGCTGCCCTTTGCCGCGACGCATGCGGGCGTGCTCGACGCAGCCATTGCCAACGGCGCGGGCGACTTGGACAACGCCGCCATCATCGACACCATCCGGCACTGGCGCGGTTAACGCCGCCGCTGCCATCGAACCCCACGGAGCTGCAATGAAATCTGTACGCGTCGGCATCATCATGAACGGCGTCACGGGCCGCATGGGCACCAACCAGCACCTGATCCGTTCGATCAACGCGATCCGTGCGCAAGGTGGCGTCGCGCTCGATGCAGGCACCACGATCATGCCGGACCCGATCCTTGTCGGCCGCAACGCAGCCAAGACCGAGGCGCTGGCCAAGGCGCACGGTGTCGCGCGCTGGACCACCGATCTCGACGCCGCGCTCGCCAACAAGGATGACACGGTCTATTTCGACTCGGCCTCCACCGGCCTCCGCCCTCAACTGATTCGCAAGGCGATCGCGGCCGGCAAGCACATCTACACCGAGAAGCCGACCGCGCCGTCCGTGGCAGCCGCCCTCGATCTCTACCGCTTGGCCGAAGCCGCCGGCGTGAAGCACGGCGTGGTGCAGGACAAGTTGTGGCTGCCCGGGTTGCTCAAGCTGAAGATGCTGGTGGACTCGGGCTTTTTCGGCCGCGTCCTGTCCGTCCGCGGCGAATTCGGCTACTGGGTCTTCGAGGGCGACTGGCAACCCGCACAACGACCGTCGTGGAATTACCGCAAGGAGGACGACGGCGGCATCATCGTCGACATGCTGTGCCACTGGCGCTACGTGCTCGACAACCTGTTCGGCAACGTCGAGGCGGTGAGTTGCCTCGGCGCCACGCACGTGCCGGAGCGCTGGGACGAAGCGGGCAAGCCCTACGCGGTCACCGCGGATGACTCGGCGTACGCCACGTTCCAGCTCGCGGGCGGCGTGGTGGCGCAGATCAACAGCTCGTGGTGCACGCGGGTGCGCCGCGACGACCTCCTCACGCTGCTGATCGACGGCACGCACGGCTCCGCGGTGGCGGGGCTCACCGACTGCGTGATCCAGCCGCGCGCGGCCACGCCCAAGCCGGTGTGGAATCCCGATGTGCCCAAGAGCATCAACTTCCTCGAGCAATGGCAGGACGTGCCCACCAACCGAATCTTTGAAAATGCGTTCAAGGTGGAGTGGGAGCTGTTCCTCAAGCACGTTGTCGTTGGTGGACCCTTCCGCTGGAACCTGCTCGAGGGCGCCAAGGGCGTGCAGCTCGCGGAACTGGGCCTCAAGAGCTGGCAGGAGCGGCGCTGGATGGACGTGCCCGCACTTGCAGCATGAATGATCGGATGACGATGCCGACGTTGCGCCTGCCGCGCGCCGATGGCGCACTCATAACCCATACGCTGCGCCCCGCGACCAGGTGGGCGCCGCCGCCACCGGGCAAGGCCTGGAACCGCGTGGCCTTTGCCGCCGCGCATGTGGTGCCCGACGCGCGCGCGGCCATCGACCCGTGGCTTGGCACCGCCATCGATTGGGACACCACGCTCGCGTTTCGCCATCACCTGTGGTCGCTGGGCTTCGGCGTGGCCGAGGCCATGGACACGGCGCAACGCGGCATGGGTCTCGACTGGCCGACGTCACTCGAATTGATCCGGCGCAGCGTGGCCGAAGCGCGGACTGTTCCAGGCGCCGTGGTGTTTTCCGGCGCCGGCACGGATCACCTGGCACCCGCGCCCGGCGTCACGCTTGCGCAAGTCGTGGCGGCCTACGAGGACCAGTGCGCGGCCGTGGAAGGCGTCGGTGGCCGCATCATCCTGATGGCCAGCCGCGCGCTGGCTGCATGCGCGCAATCGCCGGACGACTATGCATACGTCTATGAGCGAGTGTTGGCGCAGGTGCGCGCGCCGGTGATCCTGCATTGGCTGGGCGAGATGTTCGATCCCGCGCTGGCCGGCTATTGGGTCGGCGCCGGCGGCCTGGCCAGCGACCCGCACCATGCGCGCGCCACGGACGTGTGCGCGAACGTGATTGCGCGCAACGCCAACAAGGTCGACGGCGTGAAGGTGTCGTTGCTCGATGCCGGCAAGGAAATCGCGTTGCGCCAACGGCTGCCGGCGGGTGTGCGGATGTACACCGGCGACGACTTCAACTACGCGGCGCTGATCGGTGGCGACAGCAGCGGTCATTCCGACGCGTTGCTCGGCATCTTCGACGCCATCGCGCCCGCGGCCTCCGCCGCATTGACCGCGCTTGCGGCCGATGACCGTGCCACGTTCGAATCGATCCTCGCGCCCACGGTGCCGCTGTCGCGCCACATCTTTGCGGCACCCACGCGCTTCTACAAGACCGGCGTGGTGTTCATGGCGTGGCTGAACGGCCACCAGGCGCATTTCACGATGGTGGGCGGCCAGCAGAGCACGCGCAGCATCGTGCATCTCGCTGAACTCTTCCGGCTGGCTGACAACGCGGGCCTGCTGCGCGACCCCGATCTCGCCGCCGCCCGCATGCGCGCCTTGCTCGCCGTGCACGGCATCGACGGTTGAGCGCGATGCGCGAACCCGATTCGGCGCTGCTGTCGCTCAACACCGCCACCGTGCGCGCGCAGTGGAAGCTGCCCGACATCATCAGTGGATGCGCGCGGCATGGCATCCGCGGCATTTCGCCGTGGCGCGACCAGGTGGCTGCCGCGGGGTTGTCCGATACGGCCTCGCGCATTCGCGACGCCGGCCTCACGGTGTCCGGCTATTGCCGCGGTGGCATGTTTCCCGCCGTGGACCGCGAGGGCCGCCGCGCGGCGGCGGACGACAACAAGCGCGCGGTGGACGAAGCGTTGACCGTTGGCGCGCAATGTCTCGTGCTGGTGGTGGGCGGCTTGCCCAAGGAACGCGATGGACGCATCGTCTCGAAGGACCTGGCCGGCGCGCGCGAGATGGTGCGCGACGGGATCGGCGAGCTGCTCGAGTACGCGCGACCGGCGGGCATGCCGCTGGCCATCGAGCCGCTGCATCCGATGTACGCGGCGGAGCGCGCCTGCGTCAACACGATGGCGCACGCCAACGACCTGTGCGACCTGCTCGGGCCGGGTGTGGGCATCGCGGTCGATGCGTATCACGTGTGGTGGGACCCGCACCTGGAACGCGAAATCATCCGCGCCGGCGCGGCGTCGCCCTCACGGTTGCTGGCGTATCACATCTGCGATTGGCTCGTGCCCACCATCGATCTCCTCACCGACCGCGGCATGATGGGCGACGGCGTGATCGACCTGCCGCTGCTGCGCGGCTGGATGGAGCAAAGCGGCTATCGCGGCATGCACGAGGTCGAGATCTTCTCCGCCAGCAACTGGTGGAAGAAGGATCCGGACCACGTACTGGCCACGTGCCAGGCGCGCCACGTCGAGTGCAGTTGAGCCGGGTCGGCCGCACCAGCCTGTAGGCGAGGCTTCAGCCTCGCGGTTTCGGATACAGTAAAGTTCGCCGATGCGCGCCGCCCTGCCCACCGCCCCGCCGCCACCACCGCCCTACAGCCCGGGGCGCGCCCTGCTCTTCGCGATCGGTACCGGCGTGCCGGTGCTGGCTGCGCTGCTGTTCGGCGAGCCGCGGTCCGCGCTCTTCGCGGGGATGGGCGCGGTGCTGGCGCTACAGGTCGATCCGCGGCGCTCGATCCCGGTGCGCATTGCCGCCGTAGTCGCCGCGCTGTTCCTGATCGTGGGTTCGGGCACGCTTGGCGTGCTGCTGAAGGACAACAAGGTAGCCATGACGATCGCCGTGATCGCGATATCGTTTCTAGCCGGCCTGCCCAAGCCGTTCTTCCCCTACCTGACGCTGGTGGGCAAGGTGTGCGCAGCCATCGTGATTGTCACGTCGGCCGGTATTGCGGCCACCGGTGAAGCGGCGGCTGTATTCATCGCGGGCGGCGTGTTCGCGCTGCTGCTGGCCGTGCTCAAGTCATTGTGGCGCCACAACGAGGCCACGGGGCTCACGCCGTACGCCGAAGTGCAGGCGTTGCTGGCTGGCGAGCGCAATCCCCTGTTCTATGCATTCACGATGGCCTTCACCGTGCTGCTGGCGATGCTGCTGGCCGACACGCTGCACGCCAAGCTGCCCGGCTGGGTCGGTTTGACCGTGCTGTTCGTGATGCATCCTGACGACGCCATGGCGCTCAAGTTGATGGCGCAGCGCCTGGGGGGCACATTGGCCGGCATCGCGGTGGCCGGCCTCGTCGTGCACCTCGTCCAGGGGCAATGGATCCTGGCCGGGCTGGCCATCGCGATGACGGCGCTGCTGCCCAAGGCCACGGCGATGAACTATTTCTGGATGAGCGCCACGTTCACGACCGTGGTGATGCTGCTGCTCGACCTGGCATTGTTGCGCAGCGGCGGCGATGCGCCGCTGCTCATGTGGCGGCTCTACGACACGATGCTTGGCTGCGCCGTCACCGGGGCCGTGCTGCTGGCGGTTTACGGCAGCCGCCACTTGCGTGAAAGGCATCACGCTCCCGACCGCAAGGACAAGGTGGCCGATGGCGATCCGCCGGACGTGCCGGAGCCTGATGCCGAGAACGATGGTGTGCAGGGTTGAGGGCGCGGCCGTTCGCCCGGCGCGGGGACTGTAAAATGACTGCTTTCGCCGTTTCTGCCCAAGGAGTTCCCGATGGCCCTCGTCTCGATGCGTCAATTGCTGGATCACGCCGCCGATCATGGCTACGGTCTGCCTGCGTTCAACGTCAACAACCTCGAACAGGTGCAGGCCATCATGGCGGCGGCGGCGGAAACCGACAGCCCGGTGATCATGCAAGCCTCGGCCGGTGCGCGCAAATATGCGGGCGAAATCTTTCTGCGGCACCTGATCGAGGCCGCCGTGGAAAGCTTTCCGCACATCCCCGTCGTGATGCACCAGGATCACGGGCAATCGCCGGCGGTGTGCGAGTCTGCGATGAAGCTCGGTTTTTCGTCGGTGATGATGGACGGTTCGCTGAAGGAAGACGGCAAGAGCATCGCCGACTATGGCTACAACGTCGAGGTCACCCGCAAGGTCGTCGACATGGCCCACAAGATCGGCGTGACGGTGGAAGGCGAACTGGGTTGCCTCGGTTCGCTCGAGACGATGAAGGGCGACAAGGAGGACGGCCACGGCGCCGAGGGCACGATGACGCGCGAGATGCTGCTCACCGACCCCGACGAGGCCGCCGATTTCGTCAAGTCCACGCAGCTCGATGCGCTGGCCATCGCCATCGGCACGTCGCACGGCGCGTACAAGTTCTCGCGCAAGCCCACCGGCGACATCCTGGCCATCGACCGCATCAAGGCCATTCATGCGCGCATCCCCAACACGCATCTCGTGATGCACGGCAGCTCGTCGGTGCCACAGGATCTGCTGGCGCAGATCCGCGCATACGGCGGCGACATGAAGGAAACCTACGGCGTGCCAGTCGAGGAAATCCAGGAAGGCATCCGCCACGGCGTGCGCAAGATCAACATCGACACCGACATCCGGCTGGCGATGACGGCTGCGGTGCGCAAGTACCTGGCCGAGAATCCGTCGAAGTTCGATCCGCGCGATTTCCTGAAGCCTGCGATGCTGGCGGCCAAGGCCATCTGCGTCGAGCGCTACCAGCAGTTCGGTGCTGCGGGCATGGCGTCGAAGATCAAGCCGATCGCGATGCCGGTCATAGCGGCGCGCTATCTGGCGGGTGAGTTGCGGCAGATCGTCAACTAGGCGGCGCCGGATACGGGGATAGGCGAGGCTTCAGCCTCGCGGAGATATCGCCACATCGATCCTGCGAGGCTGAAGCCTCGCCTACACCTCGCCTACACCTCGCCTACACCTCGCCTACACCTTACCTACGCCGCGCGTTCGGAAGTCGCTTTACAACGTCCCGCACACCGGCAGCGACAGCGTCTGCAGCACGTCGCCGTTGCGCGCGTCCTGCACCACGGCCACCAGCGTCGCGTCGCGGCCACGCTCGGTGGGCAGCGGTACACGCACTGTGGTGTCCAGATGCCCCTGCGCATCGAGCGCGAAGGGTCCGGCCAGCGTGCGCACCACGTGGTCGTGCGTCAGGCGCACGCCGCGGTTCTCGCCGGCCTTCACGTCGGACACCAGGCGACTGTCGGTATAGGCGAGCCACGCTTCCGCGCGCTTGCCCAATGCCTGCTCGCCCACGCGCACGTCGAGGCGCGTGCTGATGGCATCGGCGGCCGCGCCGTCAATGACCAGCTTGACGTCGGCACGCGCGGGACGCGTGCGGGCCGCGGCGACCTTGTCGGTGGCGGCGCTGCCCTCCCAATGGCGCGTGTCGCGTCCCTGTACCAGCACCTGCGGCGTGTAGACGAAGGTCTCACCGCTGGCCCGCATCGCCGCATATTGCCGTTCGGTGAACCGGGCCGTTGCAAACCGATCCTTCCAGCCCAGGCGGTCCCAATAGTCGACATGAAAGGCCAGCACCGATGCCGCCGCCCCCGCGGCTGGCGCAGGAAATTTCGACGTGAGCCACCGGTCGGCGGGCGGACAACTGTCGCAGCCTTCGGATGTGAACAATTCCACCAGCGGCAGCAGCTTCGTGCCGCTCGCGGCTTCGCAGACGGCGGCGTTGGCTGGCAGTGCCACGCTGGTGACCGCGGTGCACAACGCCAGCAGGACCCGGGTTCGCAATGTGGTATTCATGTCGTTGCAGTCGCGTCGCCGGCGGCCGGCATTACACCGGCATCGTGCTAGCATTTGCGCTCCGGCACGCTTGGTCGTCTTCATCGATGCGCCGGTCGCGTCCCCCTATCCTGAACCTGGAGGTCCCGATGGGCATCATGGGCATCATCTCAATGATCATTGTCGGCTTCGTCGTCGGCTTGCTGGCCCGCTTCCTCTATCCGGGCGCCGTGGGGATGGGTTTCTGGATGACGACGCTGCTGGGTATCGGCGGCTCGCTGGTGGGCGGTGTGGTGGGCAGCCTGCTGTTCAAGAATCCCGACGGCAAGTTTCACCCGGCGGGCTGGATCCTGTCGATCATCGGCAGCATGGCGCTGATCTGGCTTTACCTCAACTACGGGCGCTGATTACCGGCGCACCCAGCGGCAAACCCGTGGCCCGTAGCGGGTAGCGCAATTTCCGGATGAACGACCACCGCGATCACGCGGCGGGAATGACGGCTGCGACGCCCGGGCCAGCGTCCCTCGCGCGCCGGCAAGTGGTGCAAGGCGGGGTCGCGGCGGCCATCACAGGAATGTTTCGCTTGCCTGGATGCGCGAGCTTGGTGGCGCGCGGCTTCGTCCATGCCCGCATCCTTTGCCAGCTCATCGATTTCCGGCGCCACGTTTTTCCACGCCTCCGCGGTGGCGGCAGCGAGCTTGCGGAACCAGTCGGGCGTCATCGCGCGGAACCAGTCGGGCGTCATCGCGCGGGACCTACGCCAGCAGCGTGGTCCCCAGTTCGTGGGCGGCAGCCCGCAACTCGGGCAGGAAGCGTCGCTCGAGTTCGGCGATGGTCACGCGCGAGGCCTGGGTGCCGATGTTCATCGCGGCCACCACGCGTCCCGAAAGATCGCGCACCGGCACGGCAATGGACCGCAATCCAAGTTCCAGTTCCTGGTCGACCACGGCGAAGTCCCTGGCCGCAATGCGTTCCAGTTCGACGCGAATCTGCGCCGGCGCGATCACCGTGCGATTGGTGTAGGCGATCAACTTCACGCGTTCGAAATAGGCGACGAGTTCGGCCGCCGGCAGATGCGCCAGCAGCACGCGCCCCATCGACGTGCAGTAGGCCGGCAGGCGTGTGCCGATGGACAGATCCACCGACATGATGCGACGAATCGTGGACGATCGCGCGAGATAGAGAATTTCGTCGCCTTCCATCAGCGCGATCGACGACGACTCGTGCAGCAGGTCGCTGACCCGGTCCAGCAGCGGTTGTGCGGCCGTGGCCAGTGATGTCGATGACAGGTAGGCGTGCGACAGCCCGAGGATCTTGGGCTTGAGCGAGAAACTCTTGCCGTCGTCGGCCCCGACGTAGCCCAGCTTGCCCAGCGTGTAGAGGCAACGGCGCACGGCGGCGCGCGGAATGCCGGTGCGATGACTCAGTTGCGAAATCGTGAGACTGCGCTTCTGCTGGGTGAAACCGCGGACCACGGCCAGCCCACGGGCGAGCGACGTCATGAAATTGGGATCGCCGCTCATCGCCTCGATTTCCTCGGCGGCCGTGAGCCCGGCCGGCGGCGCGGCGGGCGCGACGGGCGCAACCACCGGTC
>JANMCS010000076.1:0-3765 GCA_031361405.1 Betaproteobacteria bacterium | reverse complement strand
GTGTCGCGCCAGCCGAGGTCGAGTCCAAGCGTGACGCCTTCCAGCGTCGCGCGATCGACGTTGAACGGCGCGCAGTTGAAATTGGCATCGCACTGGAACACGATCAGCTGGTCCACCTGGTTGTGATAACCGATCGCGCGTGCTTCCCAGTTCACTTCGCCCGCGGACGCCGTCCAGTAGGCGCCGATTTCGGTATTGCGCGACGTTTCCGGCTGCAGGTTGGGATTGGAGAATCCCGGGAAGTAGAGGTCGTTGAACGACGGCGCCTTGAAGCCCGTGCTGTAGCCTGCCGTGAAGCGCCACGCCGGCGACACCTTGTAGCCCAGTGCGATGCCACCGGTGGTTTCGCCACCGTACTGGCTGGAATTGTCGCGCCGCAGATTGGCCTGCAGTGCAAACGCCTGGTAGCGCAGCTGATACACGCCGGTGGCCGAGTTGGTGTTGCGCTCGGTGACTGCGAACGGATCGTTGCTGGCGAGTTCCTCTTCGCGCCGCTCGAGGATCACGCCGAGCGAGCCCAGTGGCAGCGTAAAATCGTTCCGCCAGATGTACTGCCGTTGCGTGGTCTTGAACGGATAGTCGCCATAGCCCGTCTGCGATAGCGAATCGTCGCTGCCCTGGCCGATTGTCAGCAACGACGACCAACGCTCGGTCACCTTGTTGCGGCTCACCACCGACCACGCTTCGAGCGTGGTGATCGTGCGGTCGTCGGACCCGGCGCCACCGTCGTACTGGTTGTTGAGCCGGTTGCGGAAATACTGCACCGCCACTTCCTGGCCATGAGCCCACGGCAGCACCGCATTCAGGCCCACGTTCTCGGTGGCATAACCATCGTTGTCGGCGTTGTAGCTGAAGTTGTTGGGATTGACGATGGCGTTGTAACCCGTGCTGCGCGTGCCTCCCGCCTGCACGGAAAAACGCAGCGGCCCGATGGCACCGGCAAGACCGGCGCTGAGTTGCCGCGTGTCGTAGGTGCCGTAGCCCACCGCCATGTTGGGCACCCACGCGCTGCCGTCAGCCCGCTTCGTGAACACCTGGATCACGCCGCCGATGGCGTCGGCGCCGTACAGGCTGGACGCCGGTCCGCGCAGGATCTCGATGCGGTCGATCTGGTCGAGCGGGATGGCTTCGAGCGCGGTCGCGCCCACCGACACCGAACCCACGCGCAGGCCGTCGATCAGCAACAGCGTCTGTCCGGCATTGGCGCCGCGCAGGAACGCGCCCGACGTGGCGCCAGGACCGCCGTTGATCGTGACTTCGACACCAGGCTGGCGTTGCAGGAGCTGCGGCAGGCTCTGCGCGCCGCTGCGCTGGATCTCGGCAGCAGTGATCACCGTGACGTCGGCCAGCAGGTCGGCAATCGGCTGCGGACTGCGCGCGGCGGTGACAACCACCGGCGCGAGCGTCGCCGCCGCAGGCGATGGCGCAGGTTGCGCGAACACCGCCCCGCTGGCCGCGACGGCGATGACCCAAGCGCTGGCGTGGAACGAACGCGATGACGAACGACGAACGCACCGGACGGTGCGGAAAATCGAGGCAGGCAACATGAAACAGCACTCCGCGTAGCGCCGTGCATCCCCGCACGGCAGTGGACGACAGGAACAACGCGGAAATGGCGTGCTGCGCACGGGCAGCGCGCTGGAGGCGGGGACGCGCGAAAATGCGCGCGACCGCACTACAGGGTCGGCAGACCGTGCGCAGCGCCACCCGCGCTGCGGTCTCCGCTGGCACGCCAAGTGGCAATACCACCGGGGCGCAGGCCGGTCTCCGGACTCGCCATGCGAACCGCTCGCCTTCCCGCCGCGACGTGCGGCAGTGGCATGAAAGAGCGGCCCTCGAAGGGCTTACCGTTGCGGGGGCAGTCGCGGAATAAGCATCCATTGCTGGATGCCGCACCGCGTTCCCGTTTCACCCGCCGCGAAAGGGATTCACGGCGGACACCTGCAGAACGAATTGTACGCACAATGGCAATCCAGGCGACTGCACAAAGCGAGGATCACCGCGGTTTGGTGGGCAGGCGGGGCTAAAGCCTTGCGACATCCGGCCGGCTTGCCCGCGCCTGCTATCATCTTTCCCCCGCAGTCGACAAGGACCCCCACGGCATAAGCGCCGGTTCCGGGGCCCTTACGTGCCGTGACCAAAAAGCTGTACATACGCACCTTCGGGTGCCAGATGAACGAGTACGACTCGGGCAAGATGGCCGACGTGCTCCATGCGGCCGAAGGCCTGACGCTGACGCAGCGTCCCGAGGACGCGGACGTGATCCTGTTCAATACCTGCTCGGTACGCGAGCGGGCGCAGGAGCGCGTGTTCCACGATCTCGGCCGCGTGCGCGAATTGAAGCTCGCCAACCCGGATCTGATGATTGGCGTGGGCGGCTGCGTGGCGTCGCAGGAAGGAAGCACGATCCAGCAACGTGCGCCTTATGTCGACATCGTGTTCGGTCCGCAGACGCTGCACCGGCTGCCGCAAATGCTCGCGCAGCGGCGAGCCACCGGGCAACCGCAGCTCGACATCAGCTTCCCCGAGATCGAGAAGTTCGACCACCTGCCCCCGCCACGCGTCGACGGGCCCGCGGCCTTCGTATCGATCATGGAAGGCTGCAGCAAGTATTGCTCGTTCTGCGTGGTGCCCTACACGCGCGGCGAGGAAGTGTCGCGTCCCTTCGACGACGTGCTGACCGAGGTGGCCGACCTGGCCGACCAGGGCGTGCGCGAGATCACGCTGCTGGGGCAGAACGTCAATGCCTATCGCGGTGCCATGGGCAACGACGCAGGCGTGGCGGACCTCGCGACGCTGCTGGAAACGGTCGCCGAGATTCCCGGCGTCGAGCGCATCCGCTTCACCACGTCGCATCCGAAGGAAATGTCGTCCCGCCTGATCGCTGTTTTCTCAACCCTGGGGAAGCTTGCCGGTCACCTGCACCTGCCGGTGCAGTCCGGGTCCGACCGCGTGCTGGCCGCGATGAAACGCGGCTATACGACGCTTGAATACAAGGCGATCATCCGGCGGCTGCGCGCGCATCGTCCCACGCTGTCGATCACATCGGACTTCATCGTCGGCTTTCCGGGCGAGACCGATGCCGATTTCGCGCAGACGATGCAGCTGGTCGAGGCGGTGGGCTTCGACGGTGCCTACAGCTTCCTCTACAGCAGCCGCCCCGGCACGCCCGCGGCCAACCTGTCCGACAGGGTGCCGCAGCATGTGGGTGCAGCGCGGCTCGCGCAATTGCAGGCGCTGCTGGACGCCCAGTACCAGGAACGCAGCGTCGCGATGATCGGCGGGCGCGAGCGCGTGCTGGTCACTGGCCGGGCTGCGAAAGATGCGCAGGAACTGGCCGCGCGCACCACCAACAACCGCGTCGTCAACTTTGCCGGCACGGCCGATCTCATCGGGCGCCTGGTCGACGTCACGATCACCAAGGCGCAGGCGCACTCGTTGCGCGGCGAACTCGCGTGCTGAAGCACCATCGCCCCGCCATGCGGCGCGCGAACGCACGCTACTACAGGAGCACCACCATGTCGAACCTCTCCCGCACAATCCTGGTGAGCATTGCCGTGCTGGCGCTCACTGCATGTGCGACCGTCAACGAGCCGGGCACGTCGACGTCTGCAACGAACACCACCAGCACACCGTCGGCGGCGGCGACGGCGGCCGCACCTGCCGCGACAACCACCGCACCGGCGGTCCCGTCGGCCTCGGCCATCGCCAATGCGCAGCGCCTGGCCGGCGCGCCCGGCAGCGCCACCGCCGCGCCGCCGGTGC
>JANMCS010000030.1:0-5224 GCA_031361405.1 Betaproteobacteria bacterium | reverse complement strand
CCGGGCGCGCGTTCGAGCCCGAGCAGGCTGCGCACCTTGTCCTCGTTCAGCGCGGCCAACGTGATGTGATCACCATTCGCCGACATATGGCGTCCCACCGCCGCCGGCATGGGCCCGAGCGCTGCGGCCGAGCGCTGCAGGATCACAGGCGTACCCATCGTACCGGCCGCGAGGATCACGATCTTGGCCTCGATCACGCCGCTGCCCAGCGCCACGTTGTAATTGTTCGGGTCGAGCTGCCGATACGAAACCGCGTAGCGATAGCCGGTGGCCCTTGCTTTGGAAATTGTCTGCACCTCGTGCAGGGGGCGAATTTCGGCGCCGTGCGACTCCGCGCCTGGAATGTAGTTGAGCAGCATCGAGCGCTTGGCGTCGAAACGGCAGCCGTTCGCCATCCAGTTGCAGTTGGTGCACTGGCTGAGGTCGACGGCGACCGGCACCGGCTGGCACGTGTGCCCCGCGAGCGTGCACGCGGCCGCGAAGACGCCACCGGCATACGGCACGTCATCCCAACCCAGCTCGCTCACTGGCAGGGCGTCTTCCACGCGGCGATACCATTGGTCGAGCGAGCCGCGGGTGATCGACTTCGGCCAAATGCGACCGCCAAGCGCGCCAAGCACGCCGCGACGCTCGAACACGAAGCTTGGCGCCCGCAGCGACGCCGCGTAGTAGACGACACTCGAGCCGCCAACGCAGTTGCCGGCGGTGACGTTGATGCCGGTGCCCGAGATGCTGTCGAGGATGCGCGTGTAGCCGCCGATCTGCAGGCTCTGCGTGAACTCTTCGGTGGCGAGCCGCGGTCCACGCTCGAGCATGATCACGCGCGCACCGCCGGCGGCGAGGTAGTAGCCGGGGATCGAGCCGCCGAAGCCCGTCCCGATGATCAGTACGTCGGTGGTCTCAACGGTTGGCATCGGGGCACTCCAGTTTCACGCCGGGTTACCGTGATGGGATTGGGGATGTGGTTCCGCGAGGACGCGCCGATACGAGAACTGCGGGAATCGCCACAGTCCGTCGGGATCGGGCGGTGGAAAGCCGATGGCCTTCAGGCCCGGATGCCCGGCGCGGATCGCCTCCACTGTCGGGAGAAAACCCGCGGTGTGGTACGCAACGAAAATAACGGCCGCGAGTGCGGAGAACGCGCCCTGCTCCGGTCCTTTCGAATCGAACATCTTGACGAGCAGAGCGGTGCGCGCCGCGAAGTCGAGCTCGACGATGGGTGGCACCGTCAAGCTGAGCGTGATCCGGTGCTCCAATGCGTAGAGCAGGGCGAAGACATTGATGGTCAGCGCGAGACCAGGCAGCGCCGGCTGAAAGCCGACCGGCGGGAAGTTCAGCATCGCGATCGCACCCGCCTGCACTGCGCCCGCGCCACTGACTACGCCGGCGATCGCCCGGTCCCTCGGAAAGCGCTTCGCGCCCGGGATCAACGTATCGGAGAAGGCCTCCAGTGTCTGGGTTTGCGAGGTCACGTCAATCACTCGACCGAATGCGGGCGGCGCACTGATCGCCCATGGCGAGATCGTCCATGTCGCCGCCAGCGCTGCGGTACGCGTGAGCAAGGCGCGGCGCGTGAGCCGCACCGAGCTCCCGATGGATGGCGCGAGGCGATCGTCCTCGAGGTCGATCATTCGATGCGTGTCGCTCTCGCCTGATTCGGGCATGCCGCAAGTCCTCTCGTGGACGGATTCCGAGTTTCAAGGTAGCACCTAGCGTGCCTGCACCAATCGATGGGCGGGTTCGCGCTCTTGATGACGATTGCAGTGATTTGTCGCGGTCGATAAACGGGTTCGCGCTGCCCAGGTCGCAGCGAAGCGTGACGACGATTACGCCAGGATGATGATGGAGATGCTCGTCACGTTATCGAGTCAGCTCAAGGCCGAAGTCGCTTTTGCGCGTGGCGATGTCGAAGCTGCGCTGGCAAAGAGAGGACGAATGCATCAGCCGCCACCTCTTATCCTCGTCGCATAAATCGTCCGTGCGAAGCGATCAATCGCGGATCCCCGTAGGGGCGTCTCGTCTTGGCCTCGTGGAGACGACGGGCGTATAAGCTACCTGCAATCAACAACGCGCTCCCTGCAATTAGCACGAAACGACCGACTGGATGTTTGGAGTCGGAAGCGGATGGTCGCGTCGGTCTACTTTCGGCCAAAAACGGCCGTATGCCATTGCGCTCAATAGCAGTCATTCACCGGTGCCGGAACGATAAGAACTTACGAGGCCGTCGGGAAGCCGTCGTCTGCGGGCGGCGTAGCCAAGAACTAATTTCACTCCTTAGGTGGCACAGTGCGCAGATAGGCAACGATGGCGCTGAGGTCCTGATCGGTCATCGTGGCGTAGAGAGTAAATGCCATCGGCGGCTTGAGCTTAGTGCCGTCCCTGTGGACGCCCTGGGTGATCGCCGCCTTGATCTCGACATCACTCCACGCGCCAAGTCCAGCGGTTTGATGCGAGGTGATATTGCGCGAAACCGTCACCCCCCAAGGACCACGAAACGGCTGTCCGCCTTTGCCGATCTGCGCGTAGTCATACACGTCGTTTACGATAGGTGTGTGGCATTCCATGCAATGCCCGATGGTGGCCAGATAGAAGCCGCGTTTGATCGGATCGACCATGTCGGCCTCGCTCATGGCCCGGTCTGCGCCCGGCGGCATATCGACGTGCATCGCAGACTTGTAAACCGGCGGTTCGACGGCGTTGCTGACTGCCGGCACAGATTTGAGATAGGCCACGACGGCGGAGATATCCGCAGGCGTGAAGACCTTGTAGAAACCGTAAGGCATGATCGGTGCGATCTGCGTGCCGTTCGGCCGCACGCCGGTGAGCAGGGCGCGCTCGATGTCGGCATCGCTCCACTTGCCGATGCCGGTTGCAGCGTCTGGCGTTATGTTCGCTCCCTTCACCTTGAAGGTCGCCTCGTCCCAAGTCTGCGGACCGCCGGAAAGCTGCTTCGACACGTCCCATACGCCGCCTGGGCCGCGTGGCGTATGGCAATTTCCGCAGGTGAGAATGCCATTGACCAGATAGCCGCCGCGCTGGACGGGCGTCTGCGCCAATGCACTGCCCGTGACGGCAACTGTGGCCAAGCAACCCAAGGCCGAACCCGCCACTAATTTTAAAGCGTGGCCGAGGTAGGCGAATACCGCCATGGCGGTGAGCATTGGGCGTTGGCGAATGAGCATGATTTCCCTGATTTGCGTGAAATCGTATGCAAGACTTCGGCGAGCGAGCTTCGCTGCGCCGCAATCCTTTACCCCCCGGCGCCTCGGTCTTTTTATACCCTCAACCGCTCGGAACCGCAATAATGGTGGCCGCTGGCAGAGAAGGCGACCGGCGGCTTGGGGTGGAAAGCAGTCGCATTGTTTCCGTCGCGGCCGAATCAGCAAGAACAATATTTCCCGCTTGTAGCCGATCTAACCGAGTTTGAAGTAGCAATACACCTCGCGGCGGTCGTGCAGATGCGTGGGCATCGTATTCCAGATGCTGCCGGGTTCGAGACGGTGTAGCCCATCACCAACTGGCACGACGTGACGATCTCGGGATGGATCACCTGATGAATGGTGCGCACGTTGGCGGTCTCGCGCGTGCCCAGCGGAATTTTCTTCGCATCAGCGCGCGCGATCTTCTTCGTGGCGTGCGTGGCATGCGCCGGCGCGCTCAGCAGATAGAACTTGGCGGGTGTTGACGCAGAAACACTCTCGAAGCTCACATCCAAGGCGCCGCGCGCAACATAATGCGCGTCGAGATGATCGACCACATACGCCTGCCCGTCCACGCTCACGCGGCCCGCGCCGACGAAATTGATCACGCCCAGCTCGCGGCGTCGCAGAAACTTGTCCGCGCCGATGGGCTTCAGCGTTTCCAGCGGCAACGGGGTGGCTGGTGTGGCGCACGTCGACGGACGCGCGGCGGTCCAGCGACACGTAGGTGCCCTTGGCGTCGGCGGGCGTGCTGGTGGGGGCATGCTAGGGCGCAGGGCCGCCGTCATCATTCGGTCATCCAGCCGGGCAGTCCCTACCAGGCGGGAGCGCTTCGCGCTCCCGCCTGCCGCCGGCACGCGCAGCAGCACCGTACAACCGGCGGCGGTTGACCCTGACCCGGAGTTCTCGAATACTCCGCCTCTCGTGCGCGTGGCTCATGCCGTGCGCCTGCCGTCCAAGTGTCGAAGTGCAGCGCAGGAAGCGCAGCGCGGGCACCGGTCCACCGCTGATTGGAGAAGTGCAATGCCCGCCCTTGTCCCCCGCATGTTTCACGCGCTCGCGTTCGCGGCGTTCTTCCTGCTCCAGTGCGCAGCGGCCGGCGCAGCCCCCACGGTGGACCTGCAGGCGGCCAGCAGCGGCATGTGGCGCGACGTGGAGCAGCGCAATGTCGTGGCCGCGGGTGAGAGGGTGACGGTGCCGCAGCGCTACCGGCTGGTGGCGCTGGACGCGGCGGTGTTCAACGCAACCTTTGCGCTGGCGCCGCTGGAATTCACCGAAGCGGCGCGGCAGATTGCCCTGGTGGTCACGTTGCCGCTGCCCGATGGCAGCACGGGGCGCTTCCAGATCGAGGAAACGCAACTGATGGCGCCGGAACTGGCGGCCAAGTTTCCGGAGATCCGCACGTGGACGGGGCAGGGCATCGACGATCCTTCCGCCACCGCGCGACTCGACTGGACGCCGCAGGGCTTCCACGCGATGGTGCTGTCCGCCAACAACGGGCGGGTCTTCATCGATCCCTACAGTCGCGGCGACACCACCCTTTACATGAGCTATTACACGCGCGACCAGTTGCCGCCGGATCGCACGGGCTATACGATGTATCCGCCGCTCGACCTTGAACCGGCGCTCTCGTCGCAGATCAAGCGCGCGCCGGGCGTCACGGCCAATGCGTCCTCGGGCACGCAGTTGCGCACCTACCGGCTGGCGGTGGCGGCCACGAAGGAATACACGAATTTCAATGGCGGCACGCAGGGATCGGGATTGGCGGCCATCGTGACCGCGGTCAACCGCGTGGTCGGCGTTTACGAGGTTGAGGTGGCCGTGCGCATGCAGCTAGTCGCGAACAACAATCTGCTCGTATATACAAATGCCAATCCCACGAATCCC
This sequence comes from Betaproteobacteria bacterium, assembly GCA_031361405.1. GTDB lineage: Bacteria > Pseudomonadota > Gammaproteobacteria > Burkholderiales > Casimicrobiaceae > VBCG01. Next base: position 137 of record JANMCS010000030.1, on the reverse strand, counting down.
GATCCCAATATTCCCGCTGCTCCTAACAAGCTTCCGTATGTAAACGGTAACCCAGGCACGTTGCTGTCGCAGAACCAGGCCAACCTCGATGCCGTAATTGGTTCGGCCAACTACGACATCGGCCACGTGTTCAGCAC
>JANMCS010000591.1:0-9452 GCA_031361405.1 Betaproteobacteria bacterium | reverse complement strand
TTCCTGTCCTACGAGCGGCTGGGCCAGTCGGAGGATCCGCCGTTCACCTTTCGCGTGATGGTGGTCAAGACCAACTGGCCGGGTGCCAGCGCGCTTGAAGTCGAGCAGCAGGTCACGGACAGGATCGAGCGCAAGCTGCAGGAAGTGGCCAACATCGACTGGGTGCGCAGCTATTCGAAGCCCGGCGAATCGCTGGTGTTGTTCGCGCTGAAGGATTCGGCGCCGGTGGCCAACGTGCCGGAAGCGTTTGACCGCGTCCGCAAGAAGATCGGCGACATCCGCAACCAGCTACCGACGGGCATCCAGGGTCCGTTCTTCAACGACGAATTCGGCGACACGTATACCAACATCTACGCGTTGACCGGCGATGGCTTCGGCTACCGGGAACTGAAGGAATTCGGCGATCGCATGCGCGCCGAACTGCTGCGCGTCCCGGGCGTGGCCAAGGTCGACTTCATCGGCGAACAGGACGAAAAGGTTTTCATCGAGCTGTCGAACTTGAAGCTGGCCACGCTCGGCGTGGATCCCGCGCAGATCATCGACACGCTGGCGCGGCAGAATGCCGTGGCTGCCGCCGGAGTCTTCGACACCAGTACCGACCGCATCTTCGTGCGGCCAACTGGCGCCTTCGACAGCGTGGAGGCGATTCGCGACATCGCCATCCGCGCCAACAACCGGCTGTTTCGCCTGGGCGACATCGCCACGGTCACGCGCGGCTATGTCGACCCGCCGCAGCAGAAGATGCGCTGGCAAGGCCGCGAGGCGCTGGGCCTCGGCGTAACGATGGTCAAGGGCGGCGACGTCATCGCGCTGGGCCATGGCCTCGACGTGCTGGCCGACCGCGTGCAGACCCAGTTGCCGGTCGGCGTGGAGCTGGGGCACGTGGCCAGCATGCCGCGCGCCGTCCAGCGCTCGATCAACCAGTTCCTGCGCTCGCTCGCAGAAGCGGTGCTGATCGTGCTCGCGGTGTCGCTCGTCAGCCTGGGCCTGCGCACCGGTCTTGTGGTGGCGGTGTCCATTCCGCTGGTACTGGCCGTGACGTTCCTCTGCATGTGGGTCTTCGACATCGGCTTGCACAAGATTTCGTTGGGCGCATTGATCCTGTCGCTGGGCCTCCTGGTCGATGACGCGATCATTGCCGTCGAGATGATGGCGATCAAGCTGGAGCAGGGGCTCGACCGCTTTTCGGCGGCCAGCTTCGCCTACACCAGCACGGCGTTCCCGATGTTGACCGGCACGCTTGTCACCGTGGCCGGATTCCTGCCGATCGCCACGGCGAAAAGCAGCACGGGCGAATACACGCGCTCGATTTTTCAGGTGTCGGCGATTGCGCTGATCGCCTCGTGGGTGGTGGCCGTGATCGTGATTCCGTACCTCGGCTACAAGATGCTGCCCGATTTTTCGAAGCCGCGGCCGGCGCCGCTGTGGCGGCGATGGCTGGCGCGCATGCGCGCAATGCCGGCGCCGCCGCCGACCGTACCGCATCACGGTGACCCCGAGGCCGTCTATCGCACACCGTTCTACGACGGACTGCGCGGCGTGATCGTGTGGTGCGTGGAACATCGCAGGACCGTGCTGGTGGCAACACTTGCCGTCTTTGTCGGAGCCCTGGCGCTGTTCCGCTTCGTGCCACAGCAATTCTTTCCGGCGTCGTCGCGGATGGAGCTGCTGGTCGACCTGCGGCTGCCGGAAGGCAGCTCGTTTGCGGCGTCGCTGGCGGCAACCCAGCGGATCGAGAAAATCCTCGACCAGGACCCGGGCATCGAAAGCTTCGTGTCCTATGTGGGGAGCGGCTCGCCGCGATTCTACCTGCCGCTCGACCAGCAACTGCAGCAGGCCAACTTTGCGCAGGTGGTGCTGATTGCCAAGAGCATCGAGGCGCGCGAGCAGGTGCGTACCCGGATTCTGGATCTCTTCGCCGTCGACTTTCCCGAGTTGCGCGGGCGCGTGTCGCGCCTCGAAAACGGGCCGCCGGTGGGCTTTCCGGTGCAGTTTCGTGTGTCCGGCGAAAACGTCGCCACGGTGCGTGCGCTGGCGCAGAAGGTGGCCGAGGTGTTGCGGCGCGATCCGGACACCGACCAGGTGCAGTTCGACTGGGATGAGCCGTCCAAGGTGATCCGCGTCATCGTCGACCAGAACAAGGCGCGCGTGCTTGGCATTTCATCGCAGGAACTCGCCACGTTCCTCAACAACTCGCTGTCGGGCTTTTCGGTCACCTATTTCCGCGAGCGCGACAAGCAGATCGAGGTGCTGCTGCGGGGCGCGGCCGACGAGCGCGCGAAGATGAGCTTTCTGAAGGACCTGGCGCTGCCCACGCGCGGTGGCCGCGCCGTGCCCATCACGCAGATTGCGGAAATCAAGTACGACCTCGAGCCGGGCATCGTCTGGCGCCGCAACGAATTGCCCACGATCACGGTGCGTTCGGACGTGCGCGGCAATGCGCAGGGTCCCGACGTGGCTGCGCGCATCGAGCGACAACTGGGCGCCTTGCGCACCGAATTGCCGCTGGGCTACCGGATCGAGATCGGCGGCGCAATCGAGGACTCGACGCGCGGCCAGCGGTCGATCGCCGCCGGCATGCCGCTGCTCGTGATCGTCGTGCTGTCGTTGCTCATGTTCCAGTTGCAAAGTTTTGCGCGCGTTTTCATGGTCGTGCTGACGGCACCACTGGGATTGATCGGCGTCGTGCTCGCGCTGCTGGTCTTCGGCAAGCCGTTTGGTTTCGTGGCGCTGCTGGGAACGATCGCGCTGGCCGGCATCATCATGCGCAATTCGGTCATCCTGGTGGACCAGATCGACCAGGATATCGCCGCCGGTCACGGCCCCTGGGAGGCTGTCGTGGGCGCCACCGTCCGCCGCTTCCGCCCGATCGTGCTCACCGCGGCGGCAGCCGTGCTGGCGTTGATTCCACTGGCGCGCAGCGACTTCTTCGGGCCGATGGCGGTGGCGATGATGGGGGGCATCGTGGTCGCGACCGCGCTCACGCTGCTCTTCCTGCCCGCGCTATACGCACAATGGTTCCGCGTTCGCGCGGACGTACCGGCGGGGACCTTGCTGACCGCATGAAGCGCGGGGATGGCCGGCCCGGTAAGGTAAACTTGCGTTTTTGCGGCATGTTGCGTGAGGCATGCCGCCAATCACCTGCGAGATTGTCGACCATGGCGTTGGCTTCCACTCTTGAAATCGTCGCCGAACTGAAGGCCGGCCGCATGGTGGTGCTGGTCGACGAGGAGGATCGCGAAAACGAAGGCGACCTCGTGCTCGCTGCCGAATACGTGACGCCGGATGCGATCAACTTCATGGCGCGGCACGCGCGCGGGCTCATCTGCCTCACGCTGACCGAGGAACGGTGCCGCCAGCTCGCGCTGCCGCTGATGGTGTCCAACAACCGCTCGGGCACGGGCACCAATTTCACGATGTCGATCGAAGCGGCGGAGGGGGTCACCACCGGCATCTCGGCGGCGGATCGCGCGCGCACCGTGCTGGCCGCTGTCGCGCCCGATGCCAAGCCTGCGGATATCGTGCAGCCTGGCCACATTTTTCCCGTCATGGCGCAGCCCGGTGGCGTGCTGGTGCGCGCTGGTCACACCGAAGCAGGCTGCGATCTCGCACGGATGGCCGGGCTGCTGCCCGCCGCGGTGATCTGCGAAATCATGAAGGACGACGGCACGATGGCGCGGATGCCCGACCTGCTGGCGTTTGCGGCAACGCACGGGCTTAAGGTCGGCGCCATCACCGACCTCATCCATTACCGCAGTCGCACCGAACGCATCATCGAACGCATTGCCGAGCGGCCGCTCAACACGCCGTATGGCGCATTCCGGCTGGTGGTCTATCGCGACAAGCTGTCCGACGCCACCCACCTCGCGCTGGTGCGCGGACCGATTGCGCCGGACGTCGAAACGCTGGTGCGCGTGCACGAACCGCTGTCGGTGATGGACCTGCTCGACGGCGAGTCCGCATCCCATTCGTGGACCATTCCCGGCGCGCTGGCGGCCATCAACGAAGCCGGCCGCGGCGTGGTGGTGTTGCTGCACCGGCCGGAGAGCGCGCTCGAATTGCGCCGTCGCGCCATCGCCGATGCACCCGCGCCGCCCACCAAGATGGATCTGCGCAACTACGGCATCGGCGCGCAGATCCTGCGCGATCTCAACGTCGGCCGGATGCGTCTGCTGTCCAGGCCGCGGAAGATGCCGAGCATGGCCGGATTCAATCTCGAAGTGACCGGCTACGCGAGCGAGCCGCCGGCGCGCAAGTCCTCCTGACGCCAAGCAATCGATGACGATCATACGACTTCAAGGCAACGTGTCCGCAGTCTCGCGGCGCGTGGGCATCGTGCAGTCCCGCTTCAATCCGGCCGTGGGCGAGGGACTGCTCGGCGGCGCCTTGCGCGCGCTGCGCGAGGCCGGCATCGACGATTCGCTGGTCACCATCGTCAACGTTCCGGGCGCGCTCGAAACACCGCTGGTGTTGCAGCGCATGGCGCAGACCGGGGATTACGACGCGCTGGTCGCGCTGGGCGCGGTGATCCGCGGCGAGACCTATCACTTCGAAATCGTTTCCAACGAATCGGCGGCAGGCGTGTCCAGCGTGGCGCTCGAATTCGGCATCCCCATCGGCAACGGCATCCTTACCTGCGAGAACGATGCGCAGGCGCTGGCCCGCATGGATCAGAAGGGCTACGAGGCGGTGCAGGCTGCGCTCGAGATTGCGGTGCTGTTCGATGTCCTCGACGAGCAAGACTAGCCAGCGCCGCCGCTCGCGCGAGCTGGTGATGCAGGGCCTGTATCAGCGCCAGCTGTCGGGCAACGCGGCGCGCGATGTGCACGCCGATCTCACCACCAGTCCGGGCTTCCCGCGCGCCGACCAGCCTTATTTCGACGAAATGTGGAGCGGCGTGGACGGGGAGTACGACGATCTTCTCGCCAAGCTCGCGCCCTTTCTCGATCGCAAGCCCGCCGCGCTGTCGCCGGTGGAAAAGGCGATCCTGCTGATCGGGGCATGGGAGCTTTCGCGGCGCGTGGAAATTCCCTATCGCGTGGTCATCAACGAATCGGTGGAGCTCGCCAAGTCCTTTGGCGGCACCGACGGCCATCGCTACGTCAACGGCGTGCTGGACCGCTTTGCCGCCGACGTGCGCGCGGTCGAGATCGCGGCGGGCAAGCGCGACGCCGCGCCGGGCTGAAGACCGCCAGCGCGATGCGCCGCGCGCTCGCCATCACCGGATTGCTGTGGACGCTGGGCTGCAGCGTCGATGCGTCATCGCGGTCGCTCGTCGTGTATTGCAGCCACGATGCCGATGCGTGCGAGCTGGCCGCGCAAACGTTCGAACGCGATACCGGCATTGCCACCTCGATCACCCGCAAGCCCACCGGCGAGTTCTATGCGCAGATCCGCGCCGAGCGGGAGAACCCGCGCGCCGACGTCTGGTACGGCGGCACCATCGATCCGTTCCTGCAGGCCGCTGCGGAGGGCCTGTTCATCCCGTATCGCTCGCCGCGACTGCCCGAGTTGCAGCCGTGGGCGCGCAAGGTCACCGAGCGCGCCGATTTCCGCGTCACGGCGATCTACCGGATCGTCATCGGCTTCGGCAGCAATCCCGCGTTGCTGGCGAAGAAGAGCGTGGCCGCGCCGCGCTGCTGGTCGGACCTGCCGTTGCCGGCGTACCGCAAGGATGTCGAACTCTCCAATCCGGTGACGAGCGGCACCGGCTACACGATCCTGGCCACGCTGGTGACGCTGTATGGCGAGGATGGCGCGTTCGCCTACTTGAAACGCCTGGCGCCCAACGTCACGCGCTACACCGCGTCCGGTACCGCGCAGGGCCCGTCGGTGGCGCGCGGCGAAGTGGCCGTCGGCGTGTCGTTCGTGCATGAATTCGTCACGCAGCAGCTCGCCGGATTCACCGTGGATATTGCGATCCCGTGCGAAGGCACCGGCGAGGCGTTGGGCGGCATGGCCATCCTGGCCGGGGCGCCGCATCCGGACGAGGCGCGGGCATTCCACGACTGGGTGCTCACGCGCGGCGCGCAGGAGCTGGCCAACCGCACCCGCAACCTCATCATTCCCGCCAATGCAAGCGCCACGATCCGGCCCGAGGCTGCGCGCTATGCCAACGCCGCGTCGCTCGATGTCGATCCCGCCCGGTTCGGCGCGCCCGATGAGCGTCGCCGCCTGCTCGCGCGCTGGCAGCGCGAAATCGGCGACGCGCCGCAATGAACGAGTTCGAGCTGATCGACCGTTATTTCCGGCGGCCGGTACATGATCCCGCCCTGCGCGTGGGCAACGGCGACGACGCGGCCGTCGTGCGACCCGCGCCGGGACACGACCTGGTGTTTTCGGTGGACATGCTGGTCGAAGGCCGGCATTTCCTCCACGACGTCGATCCCGAAGCGCTGGGGCACAAGACGCTGGCCGTGAACCTGTCCGACCTCGCGGCCATGGGCGCGACACCGCGCTGGGCGTTGCTGGCTGGTGCGTTGCCCACGGTCGATGAGCGCTGGCTGGCCGCATTCGCGCGAGGGTTCTTTGCGTTGGCGCAGCGATACGACGTCGCGCTGATCGGCGGTGATACCACGCGCGGTCCGCTCAATTTCTGCGTCACGATCATCGGTGAATTGCCGTTCGATGCCGCGCTGACCCGTGCCGGCGCGCGTGCCGGCGACGACCTCTATGTGTCCGGCACGTTGGGCGATGCCGCGCTCGCGCTCGCCGCGTTGCAAGGGCGAACCTGCGTCGACCCGACTGCGCTGGTCGCGCTGCGGCTTCGCCTCGAGCGACCGGAGCCTCGCATTGCGCTCGGGCTCGCGCTGCGCGGCGTGGCATCCGCGGCGCTGGATCTGTCGGATGGCTTGACCGGCGACCTGGCACACCTCCTGGACGCATCGCACGTCGGTGCCGCAATCGCGCTTGCCGCGCTGCCGTTGTCACCTGCGCTGGCGCAGCGCCTGGTGGGCGCCGAGCGGGCGCTGGCAGTTGCCTGTGCACTGGCCGGTGGCGACGACTACGAGCTTTGCTTCACGGCGCCGCCGACGATGCGCGAGCGGATTGCTGCCATCGCGCGGGAAACCGCCTTGGCGCTGCCCCGCATCGGTGTCATCACGGCGGCGCCGGGATTGGTCGTGCGCGACGAGCATGGCAACGCGCTGTCCGCGCTGCCGCGCGCGTGGGATCATTTCGGATGAGCACCGCGCCCACGCTATCGTTCCTGTTGCGCCATCCGGCGCATTTCATCGCGCTGGGCTTCGGTGCCGGCCTGTCACCGTGGGCGCCGGGCACGCTGGGCACGTTGCTCGCGATTCCGCTGGCGTTGTGGCTGCGCTGGTATGCCGGCGACATCGAATTTCTCGTGGTGGTGGTCGCACTGTTCGCCATCGGGGTGTGGGCCTCGCACGTCACGGGCCGCGCACTCGGCCAGCCGGATCACGGCGGCATCGTCATCGATGAGGTCGTCGCGTTCCTGCTGGTGCTGTTCTTCACCGGCATCACGCCCGAGCGGATCGCCATCGCCTTCGCGCTGTTCCGCTTCTTTGACATCGTGAAGCCGCCGCCGATCCGGCAGCTCGATGCGCGGATGAAGAACGGGCTGGGCGTGATGCTCGACGACGTGCTGGCTGCGGGCTTCACGCTGCTGGTCTTTGCAGTCGGACAGAGAATGCTCGGATGAACCCGGACCGCCATGGCGACCTCGACCTGCGGCGACTGGAAGAGGTCGGGCTCAACGCGTTGCAGACCCAGCGCCAGCTCTTCTACGACGGCTGGCTGCTGCGGGTCTCGCCGGGCAAGGCCAAGCGGGCGCGCAGCGTGAATGCGCATTTCACGTCATCGTTGCCGTTGGCGTACAAGATTGCGCATTGCGAAAGGGTTTACGCCGCGCGCGGCCTCCCGGTGCTGTTTCGCATCACGCCCTTTGTCCAGCCGCCCGAACTCGACGCGGTGCTGACGGCGCGCGGGTACGAGGCGCATGAGACGACGCTGGTGCAGGTGCTGCGCCTGGCGCAGGCGCCCGAGGTGGCACCGTTGGTGGACGTGGACGTCATGTCGCCCTCGCCGGACGTGTTCGCCGACGCGGTGGCGGCACTGCAGCACGCCACCGCCGCGCAGCGGGATGCGTACTACGAACGCCTGGTGGACAGTCCGCTGGCCACCCGGGCACTGCTTGCCCAAGGTGCTGCGGGCACCGTGGGCGTGGGTACCGTGATGCTCGACGACGGCCTGGCCGGCATCTTTTCAATGGCCACGGCGCCGGCCATGCGCGGCCACGGCGTGGCCACGGCGTTGCTGGGACGACTGTTGGCGTGGGCGTGGGACCATGGCGCCACGCATGCCTACCTGCAGGTCGACGCCAACAATCATCGCGCGCTGGCGGTGTACCGGCGCTTCGGCTTCGTCACGGCCTACACGTACCACTACCGCGCGCAGCCCGGAGAATTCGCGTGATGGCGGAGGTCATCGACACGCTGGCGGCGGATCTTGGTGCGGCGCTGCAGGCGCGCCAATGGCGCTGCGCCGCGGCCGAGTCGTGCACAGGCGGCCTGGTCGCGGGCGCCATCACGGGCATCGCAGGCAGCTCGGCGTGGTTCGAGCGCGGCTTCGTGACGTACACCAACGACGCGAAAGTCGAGATGCTGGGGGTGGAGCGCGGCCTGATCGATGTCCACGGCGCGGTGTCGGAGCCGGTGGCGCGGGCCATGGCGGAGGGTGCGCTCGCGCGTTCCACGGCCGATCTCGCCGTGGCGATCACAGGCGTGGCGGGGCCGGGCGGCGGCACGGCGGCCAAACCGGTGGGGATGGTCTGCTTCGCCTGGGCGCTGCGGGGCGGCGCGACCGCTGCAGTTACGCTGCATATCCAAGGGGATCGCGCCGCCGTCCGCGAGGCCGCCGTGGCCGTTGCACTGCGGGGGCTGCGGGAGCGGGTACCACCGCGTTAGCCCGGCGCGCCATCGTCCGGACCGATTAGGCCACAGGAACGCTTGCATCGAACGATCGTTCTATGCGACGATCCGTCCTGTTCGCAAGGACCCCGCTCCCGGCCGGCCGCCGGCAGGCGATACTTGGAGATTCCAATCATGCCCCTCGACTCCCCCATGGACGACCAAAAATCCAAAGCCCTCCTCGCTGCGCTGGCGCAAATCGAAAAGCAGTTCGGCAAGGGCTCCATCATGAAGATGGGCGAAGCCCAGATCGCCAACGACCTGTCAGTGGTGTCCACCGGCTCGCTGGGGCTCGACATCGCGCTGGGCGTCGGCGGCCTGCCGCGCGGCCGCGTGGTCGAGATCTACGGTCCTGAATCCTCGGGCAAGACCACGCTGTGCCTGCAGGTCGTCGCGCAGGTGCAAAAGGCGGGCGGGGTGGCGGCCTACATCGATGCCGAAAACGCGCTCGACCCGGTGTATGCCGGCAAGCTCGGCGTCAACGTGGGCGATCTCCTCATTTCCCAGCCCGACACCGGC
>JANMCS010000517.1:0-1672 GCA_031361405.1 Betaproteobacteria bacterium | reverse complement strand
CGGCCACACTCAAGGCTTGCCGGATTGCAATGTCATTGCGCCATCATATCCATATGGGTATAATCTGTCATCGCGGCAAAATCTCCTGCCGAATTCAAGCCGCTGGCGTGGGTTCGCAGCGCAAGGAGGGATTTGCTGGCGATGCCGGAGGAGGTGATCGATACCTTCGGGTACGCCCTTCATGTCGCGCAGACGGGCAGGAAGCACGAAAGGGCCAAGCCGCTGCACGGCTTTGGATCTGCAGGCATCCTGGAAATTGTGGAAGACTGGCGAGGTGACGCATACCGCGCGGTCTATACGGTGCGCTTCTCTGCGGCGGTGTTTGTATTGCACGTGTTTCAGAAAAAGGCAAAACATGGAACCGCCACTCCGAGACAGGACATGGAATTGGTCAGGGAGCGGTTGAAAGTTGCGGAGAAGATGGCGAAGGAGCTACCAAAATGAGCAACCCCAAGGTGAAGGGCTCGAAAGTGGAGATGGGCACCGGAAACGTCTACGCCGATCTCGGATATGCCGACGCCGACGAGATGCTGATCAAAGCCCGGCTCGTGAGCAAGATTGCCGAGATCATCAAACGCAAAGGCCTTACCCAGACCCAGGCCGCGCAGTTGCTGGGGATGCCTCAGCCCAAGCTTTCCAACCTGCTCAACGGTCGGTTCCGCGGTGTTTCCGAGCGTCGATTGATGGACTGTCTTGTCAAGCTTGGACGCGACATACAGATCGTCGTCAAAGCGACGCCGCGGTCCCGGAAAGACGGTCGGCTGTCGATCGTCTTCGCCTGAACGGCCCCAACGCCCTGCCAGTTTGGTAGCGTAGCCATTTCGTGACTTGATGCGACTTCCTCACAAATGACGGTGATCACCAACATCGAAGACCTGCGGGTCCTGGCGCAGCAGCGCGTGCCGCGCATGTTCTACGACTACGCCGATTCCGGCTCCTGGACCGAGTCCACCTACCGCGCCAACGAAAGCGATTTTCGCAAGATCAAGCTGCGCCAGCGCGTGGCGGTCAACATGGACAACCGCAGCACCGCGACGAAGATGGTGGGTGTGGACGTGCGCATGCCCGTGGCCATTGCGCCTACCGGCATGACCGGCATGCAGCATGCCGACGGCGAAATACTCGGCGCGAAGGCGGCGGAGAAGTTTGGCATTCCGTTCACGTTGTCGACGATGAGCATCTGCTCGATCGAGGACATTGCCGCCAACACCAAAGCGCCGTTCTGGTTCCAGCTGTACGTGATGCGCGACCGCGATTTCATCGAGCGCCTGGTCGATCGCGCCAAGGCAGCGCACTGCGGCGCGCTGGTGTTGACGCTGGACCTGCAGATTCTCGGCCAGCGCCACAAGGACCTGAAGAACGGGCTTTCCGCGCCGCCGAAATTGACCATCGCCAACATCGTCAACATGATGGGAAAGCCACGGTGGTGCCTGGGGATGCTGGGCACCCGCCGGCGCCAGTTCGGCAACATCGTCGGCCACGTCAAGGGCGTGGGCGACATGAGCTCGCTGTCCGAATGGACGGCCAAACAGTTCGACCCCCAGCTCAACTGGGGCGACGTCGAGTGGATCAAGAAGCGCTGGGGCGGCAAGCTGATCCTGAAGGGGATCCAGGACGTCGAGGACGCCAGGCTCGCCGTGACATCGGGCGCCGACGCGCTGATCGTCAGCAA
>JANMCS010000514.1:0-3030 GCA_031361405.1 Betaproteobacteria bacterium | reverse complement strand
TTCCTGGCTCATCGTGTTGATGAAGGTCGTGAAGTAGATGTGCACTTCGTCGACCCTGCCCGCGATGTACTCGTCGATCAATGTCTTCACCGGGCCGACCATCTTGTCGAGGTGCGGGCGGTCGCCCAGGTTGACGACGCTGGCCACGACGTTGGCGCCCATCCGCTGCAGGAAGCCCAGACCCCGGCCGCCGATGGCGACGTAGTCGCACTCGATGCCCTTGGCCTTCCACTCCTTGTGCTGTTGCAGCACCAGCCGCAGCACATTGGTGTTGAGACCGCCGCACAGGCCCTTGTCCGTGGTCACCACGATCGCGCCCACGCGCTTGACGACGTCACGCGGCTGCAGGAACGGGTGCCGGTACTCGGTATTGGCCTTGGCGATGTGCATCACGATGTTGAAGGTGCGCTCGACGTACGGACGCGTGGCGCGCATCCGGTCCTGGGCCTTCTTCATCTTGGAGGCCGAGACCATCTCCATCGCCTTCGTGATCTTGCGCGTGCTCTGCACGCTCTTGATCTTGGTCGTGATTGCTTTGGTGCTTGGCATGTCGAATGTTCTTTCGCGCTACTCGATAACGTAATTGAGCAACGTGACCTAGTACGTGCCGGACTTCTTGAAGTCCTCGATCGCCATGGCCAGCGCCTTCTCGTCGTCAGCCGTCAGCTCGTTGGTCTGCGCGATCTTGTCGACGATGGCCGCATACTTGGACTTCATGAACTGGCGCAGCGCGGCTTCGAAGGCCAGCGCCTTCTCGACCGGCACGTCATCGTAGTAGCCCTTGTTCACCGAGAACAACGTGAGCGCCTGCTCGGCCACCGACAGCGGCGAGTACTGCGGCTGCTTCATCAGTTCCGTCACCACCTTGCCGCGCTCCAGCTGCTTGCGGGTGGCTTCATCGAGGTCCGAGGCGAACTGCGCGAATGCCGCCAGTTCGCGGTACTGCGCCAGCGACAGGCGCACGCCGCCGCCCAGCTTCTTGATGACCTTGGTCTGGGCGTCGCCGCCGACGCGGGACACCGAGATGCCGGCGTTGATGGCGGGCCGGATGCCGGCGTTGAAGAGATCGGATTCCAGGAAGATCTGGCCGTCCGTGATCGAGATCACGTTGGTCGGCACGAAGGCCGTGACGTCGCCGGCCTGCGTTTCGATGATCGGCAGTGCCGTCAGCGAACCCGTCTTGCCCTTCACTTCGCCCTTGGTGAATTTCTCGACGTAATCGGCGTTGACGCGCGCGGCGCGCTCGAGCAGACGCGAGTGCAGGTAGAACACGTCGCCCGGATACGCTTCGCGGCCCGGCGGGCGGCGCAACAGCAGCGACACCTGGCGGTAGGCCCACGCCTGCTTGGTCAAGTCGTCGTAAATGATCAGCGCATCCTGCCCACGGTCGCGGAAGTACTCGCCCATCGTGCAGCCGGAGTAGGGCGCGATGTATTGCAGCGCGGCCGATTCCGAGGCCGTGGCGGCGACGACGATCGTGTACTCCATCGCGCCGAACTCGGTCAACTTGTTGACGACGTTCTTGATCGACGACGCCTTCTGCCCGATCGCGACGTACACACAGATCAGGTCCTTGCCCTTCTGGTTGATGATCGTGTCGATGGCCACCGCAGTCTTGCCGGTCTGGCGATCGCCGATGATCAGTTCACGCTGGCCGCGGCCCACGGGCACCATCGCGTCGATGGACTTGAGTCCGGTCTGCACCGGCTGGTTCACCTTTTGCCGTTCGATCACGCCGGGTGCGACCTTCTCGATCACGTCACGCAGCTTCGCGTTGACCGGACCCTTGCCGTCGATGGGCCTGCCTAGCGAGTCGACCACGCGGCCGATCAGCTCCGGGCCGACCGGCACGTCGAGAATGCGGCCCGTGCACTTCACGGTGTCGCCTTCCTTGATCTTTTCGTACTCACCCAGGATCACGGCGCCGACCGAGTCGCGCTCGAGATTCAGCGCGAGACCGAACGTGTTGTTCGGGAACTCGAGCATTTCGCCCTGCATCGCGTTGGACAGACCATGAATGCGGCAGATGCCGTCGGAAACCGAGACCACCGTCCCCTGCGTCCGCACTTCGGCCGCGGTGTCCAGGTTCTGGATCTTGGTCTTGATCAGTTCACTGATTTCGGAAGGGTTCAGTTGCATGGTTTCCTCGCGTCGGCCGGGGCGTTGCACGCACCGGTGTCACGGTAGCAGGTGAAAAATGAGTGGATTCGGGGTGCGGTCTAGGATCGCAGTTTCGTGGCCATGGCGCGCAGCTGTTCCTGCACCGTTGCATCGATCACGGTGTCGCCCACCGTGATGCGCGCGCCGCCAATCAGTTCGGGATGGACTTCGACCGTCGCTTCGATCTTGCGGCCGAAGCGCTTTTCCAGCGCGGCCTGCATGTCCTGCAGGTCGGTGCCTTCGAGCGGATACGCCGTTTCGATCAGCGCCTTGGCCACGCCATCGGCGGCATCTTTCAGCGCGTCGAATTGCACGGCGATGGCGGGCAGCGCGCCGAGCCGGTCGCTTTCGACCAGCACGTGCAGGAAACTGCGACCCTGCGCGTTGATCCTGTCGCCGGCGATGGACAGCAGCAGCGATTCCTTGGCGGCACTGTCCAGCAGCGGGTTGTCCAGCGCCCGCGCCATCTGCGGATCCGCGACGACCGCGGCTCCGAAGCGCAGCATTTCCGACCAGACCGGCAGCGCGTTGCCCTCGCGGGCGAGGGAGAAGGCGGCCTCGGCGTACGGGCGGGCAATGGTGGTGATCTCGGCCATGGCGGTGTCGTGCCTAGAGCTGGCGCTTCAACTGCGCGAGAAGGTCGGCATGCGTCTTGGGGTCGACATCCTTCTGCAGGATCTTGGTGGCACCGGCCACTGCGAGATCGGCCACGGCATCGCGCAGCTGTTCCTTGGCGCGCGCCACTTCCTGCGCGATCTCGGCCTTGGCGGCGGCGATGATGCGTTCGCCCTCGGCCTTGGCGTCGAGCTTCGACTGCTCGATGGCGTCGGCCTTGTACTTCTCGCCCATCGCGACGATTTCCGCCGACCG
>JANMCS010000325.1:0-5139 GCA_031361405.1 Betaproteobacteria bacterium | reverse complement strand
CGCGCTGTACGCGGCGCGCGGCGCCCGCGTCAAGATCGTGTGCCTGTCCTATGGCGAGCGCGGCGAATCGGCGAAACTATGGAAGGTGCCCGGCATGACGCTGGAGCAGGTCAAGGCCAACCGCCGCGAAGAGGCCGGTGCTGCCGCCGCGCTGCTAGGGGCCGAGATCGAGTTCTTTGATTGCGGTGATTATCCGATGCGTGTCGGCATCGACGTGGTTGAAAAACTTGCCGACATCTATCGCCAGGTGCGGCCTTCGTTCGTGCTGACGCATTCGCTCGAGGACCCGTACAACTTCGATCACCCGCTGGCCGCGCACGTGGCGCAGGAAGCCCGCGTGGTCGCGCAGGCGCACGGGCATCGTCCCGGCGAAGCGGTGCTGGGCGCGCCCCCGATGTTCCTGTTCGAGCCGCACCAGCCCGAGCAATGCAACTGGAAGCCACAGGTGCTGCTCGACATCTCGTCGGTGTGGGAGCAAAAGCGCCGTGCCTTTGAATTGATGGGCGCCCAGGAGCACCTGTGGGAGTACTACACGCGCGTGGCGTTGCAGCGCGGTGTGCAGGCATCGCGCAACTCGGACCTGAAGATCAAGTACGCCGAGGGCTACCAGCGCGTGTTTCCGCAGGTGACGGGAGCGTTCTCGTGATCGGCCGCTCCGGTATTGCGATCCGCGACATCGAACGCACGGACGCCGCGACGGTGGCAGGCCTCGCCGCCATCGGCGTGGCCACGGCGCACGAGGCGATGGGTCGCGCCGGGCTGCTGCATCCAGGCATGCGGCCGATCTATCCCGGCGCGCGGGTATGCGGCACGGCAGTGACGGTGTTCGCGCATCCCGGCGACAACTGGATGCTGCACGTGGCGGCCGAAATGCTGCAGGAGGGTGATGTCGTGGTCGTCGGCATGTCGTCGGACAACCACGACGGCCTGTTCGGCGAATTGCTCGCGACGTCGTACCGTGCCCGCGGCACGCACGGACTGGTGATCGACGCGGGCTGCCGCGACGTGCGCGAGTTGCGCGCCATGCAGTTTCCCGTGTGGTCCAGGGCAGTCAATGCCAAGGGCACCGTCAAGGCCACGGTGGGCTCGGTCAACGTGCCGGTGCTGTGCGCCGGGCAACTCGTGCATCCCGGCGACGTCGTGATCGGCGACGATGATGGGGTGGTGATCGTGCCGCGCGCGCGCGCCGCCGACGTGCTTGCCGCTGCCACCGCCCGCGAGGCGAAGGAAGCCGGTAATCGCGCCAAGCTCGCGGCCGGCGTGCTGGGGCTCGACCTTTACGACATGCGCAAGCGGCTCGAGGACGCGGGCCTGCGCTACTTCGACGCGCCGAAATCCTGATCATGTTTTCACGCGCAGGCACGGTTGACGCGCCTGCCGTCACACGCGACGACCTCAAGGACTCCACGCCATGGCGCGAATCGTAGGCGCAATCGCTTCCTCCCATACCCCCACGATCGGCTTCGCCTACGACAAGAAGAAGCAGGACGACCCGGTGTGGGCGCCGATCTTCGAGGCCTACAAGCCGATCCAGGCGTGGCTCGCAGCGAAGAAGCCCGACGTCCTGCTGTTCATCTTCAACGATCACGTCACGTCGTTCTTTTTCGATCACTACTCCGCCTTTGCGCTGGGCATCGGTGACGCGTGGGCGGTTGCCGACGAGGGCGGGGGCGCACGTGCATTGCCCGCCATCGCCGGCTGCCCCTCGCTGTCGCAGCACATCGGTGAAGTGCTGATGGCGGAAGAGTTCGACATGTCGTTCTTCCAGAAGCGCGCGCTCGATCACGGTTGCTTCTCGCCGTTGTCGATGATGCTGCCGCACGAACCGGCGTGGCCCGCAGCGCTGGTGCCCTTGCAGATCGGCGTGCTGCAATTTCCCATTCCGTCGGCCCGGCGCTGTTTCAAGCTGGGGCAGGCGCTGCGGCTCGCCATCGAAAGCTATCCCGAGGACATCGCGGTCGCCATCGTGGCCACCGGCGGCCTGTCACACCAGGTGCACGGCGAGCGCGCGGGCTTCAACAACACGCAGTGGGACGCCGAATTCATGGAGTTGTTCGAACATGCGCCGGAGCGCCTGTGCGCGATGACGCACGCCGAACTCGCCACGCTGGGCGGCTGGGAAGGTACGGAGGTGATCATGTGGCTGGTGATGCGGGGAGCGATGGCACCGCGACTGAAGCGCCTGCATCGCACGTATTACCTGCCGTCGATGGCTGGCATCGCCACGGCGATCTAC
Source organism: Betaproteobacteria bacterium (assembly GCA_031361405.1). GTDB lineage: Bacteria > Pseudomonadota > Gammaproteobacteria > Burkholderiales > Casimicrobiaceae > VBCG01. The sequence goes on along the minus strand of JANMCS010000325.1, from coordinate 2,903 downwards.
GAAAACGAAACGGATACCGTGTCGGCCGACGAAGTGCGGACCACGCTGGAGCGCAAAGGCGCGCAGACGAAGGGTGTCGAGGCGCTGGCCGGCACCTATCCGTTCACGCTGGCCACCAGCGTGAAGGCCTATCGTCTCAATGACTTCCTGCACCGGATGATCGAGCCTGCCCATCGCGCGGGCTTCATGGCCCATCCGGAGAGCGCATTCGCGGCGGCGCAACTGAGCGACGAAGAGCGTGACCTCGTGCGCCGGCGCGACTGGCGCGCGATGATCCACTACGGCGTCATCTTCTTCATGCTCGAGAAACTGGGCGCGGTCGTGGGCGTGTCGAATCTCCACATCTACGCCGCGATGCGTGGCGAGACGCTGGAAGTGTTTCAGCAATCGCGCAATGCGCCGGGGGCGCTGTACTCGGTGGCCGGCGCCGACGCCAGGAGCCTCGACTGGGATCGCAACCATCCCAAGGACGCGCATTGACCACGCGTTGGCCCGTCGTGCCGGTGTTGCCAAGGCCTGCGCGTCGCCGTGCTCACGCGCTGAAGCCGAACAACGCGCGTGGGGTTTCCCACATGACGTCGCGGCGCACCGCGGCATCCGGCATCAATTGCGCGGCGAGGTCGAGCAACACCCCGTAGTCGATGCGCCCGGGCGCGCGCAGGTACGGCCAGTCGGACGCCCATACGCAGCCCGCCGGCGTGTAGGCCTCCAGCAGCGCATCGATGTACGGGCGCGCATCGGGGTGCGGAAACGGTTCGCGCGTGAACTTGACGATGCCCGAGAGCTTGATGAACGCGCGCCGCGTGGCGGCCAGCGCGAGCACGGCCTGGAAGCCGGGCTGATCGACACCGGCGCCGGGCGTCGGGCGCCCGCAATGATCGATCAGGATGCGCGCGCCGGAGCGTTCGAGCATCGGCGCCAGCGCCGCCAGCTGGTCGTGTTCCACCTGCACCTGAATGAAGAGATCGAGCGCGACCAGCTTGGCCAGGAGTTCGGTGGCGCCGGCATAGAAGGGCACGCCGTGATGCGTGGCATTCCACGCGACGCCGATCACGCCGGCGGCCTTCAGCGCTTCGAGGGCGGCCACGCTGATGTCGTTGGGGACGACCGCGATGCCCTTGCAGCGGCCGTGGCTGCGTGCCAGCGCGTCGAGCATGCAACGATTGTCGAGTTCGTAGCCGGAGTTGGGACCGACGATCAGCGCATGCTGCACGCCGTAGGTGTCCATCACCTGGAACAGCTGGTCGGCGGTGGCGACTTCCTGTCCCGCTGGCCGGTAATGCGTGTTGGCGCCGTAAGGAAAGCGCACCGGATCCAGCACATGCACATGCGCATCGATCTTCGGCTCGTCGAGGATGCGCAGCGTCATTGCGACAGCGCCGCGTTAAAATGTTGCCGCAAGCGCCTGCTGCAAGGCCGGCGTGATCTCCGGCATCACGCCGAACCACGCCTTGAAGGCCGGACGCGCCTGGTTCAGCAACAGCCCCAGTCCGTTCACGGTGATGTTGCCGCGCGCGCGCGCCGCGGCCAGCAGCGGGGTCTCGGGCGGCAGGTAGATGAGATCGCCCACAATGGCGCGCGCGGGCAGGCGCGATAGTGGCATCGGCAACGGCCCCTTGCCCGTCATGCCGAGGCTTGTCGCGTTCGCAAGCATCGCGATGCCGTCGAGCGCGTCTTCGCGCTGGTCCCACGGCACGACCTTGACCACGTTGCCCACCGCGTCGGCGATTGCCTGCGCCTTGTCGACGGAGCGGTTGCAGAGGCGAATTTCCTGCGCGCCTTGCGCCGCCAGGCTTGCCACGACGGCTCGCGACGCGCCGCCGGCGCCTAACACCAGGATCGGACCGCTGTCGGGCCGCCACGCGGGATCGGCGTCGCGCAGGCTCTGGATGAAGCCGTTGCCGTCATTGTTGAAGCCGGTGAGCGTGCCATCCGGCTCCACGACCACGGTATTCACCGCACCGATGCGCCGCGCGAGTTCGTCGACGCGGTCAAGCAGCGGAAAGATCGCCTGCTTGTGCGGCGTGGTGACGTTGCAACCGCGCAAGCCCAAGGCGCCCAGGCCACGCACCGCCTGCTCGAGCCGCTCGGGCGGCACCGGGAACAGCACGTAGCGTCCCGGAATGCCGTAATGCGCGAGCCAGTGATTGTGAATCACCGGCGAACGCGACTGGAACGCCGGCCAGCACAACAGACCGGCGATGCCGAACGGAGACGATTCAGCCAACGTCACGCCCCTTGCTTGCAACCACTCATTTGGCTGAGGCCGGCGGCAGCGTGGCCACGACCTGCTGCTTGCCGTTGACCACCCGGGTCATGAAGCTCTCGCGGTCGAGGTCGCCGTTCTGGTCGAACGTGACGTCGAGCAGCACGCCGGGATTTTCCGCGACGGTGAACCTGGCCCCATGCATCGCGGCGGCGAAGGCCTTCGGGTCGAACTTGCCCAACCGCTCGGTCAGCACCTTGACGATGTACACGGCGCTGTAACCTTTGAGCGCGTTGTGGTCGCCCTTGGCCTTGTACTCCTTCTGGAATTTGTCGTCGAAGGCCTTGATCGCGGGTTGTGGCGCGTCGGCAGTCAAGCCGACGTGTGCAACGGCGCCGTTGGCGGCGTCGCCGGCCAGCTCGATCACCTTCTGGCTGGTGAGCGTGGTCTCGCCGACGATCGGCTTGTCGTAACCCTGCTTGCGCAGTTCGCGCAGCGCGCGCGCCGATTCTTCCTCGTTCGAATAGACGAACAGCGCATCGGCGTTCGACTGCTTGGCCTTGAGCACCGGGCCCGAGAAATCGACCTGGCCCGGATCCGACGAGATATCGGCCACGACTTTCACGCCGAGCTTGTCGAGTTCCTTCACCATCGTGTCGCGGCCGCCCTTGCCGAAGTCGTTGTTGACCCAGATGAT
>JANMCS010000424.1:0-13103 GCA_031361405.1 Betaproteobacteria bacterium | reverse complement strand
GAAGGCTTCGCCGCCGCCATCGTGCGCGTGTACCACGACGAGGCGCTATGGCAGCGGCTGGCCGCGGGCGGCCGCGACAACATCCGCAACCATTTCTCGCGCGATGTCGCGCGCAGCACCATCACCCGCCTGATCGCGCTGGCGCGGGGGAATGGCAAGACCAAAGCTGCGTAGGTCAACGGGATCTTCCGACAGCGCCTGTAGGCGAGGCTTCAGCCTCGCGGGGGCGTAAGTAGGGGCAGACTCCACTTAATCGCGCATGCGTCGGCGCGATTAAGTGGTGTCTGACCCTTCTTACGCGGCCTTGCTCTTGCCGCTGCCGCGCGCCAGTGCAATCAACCGGGTGATGGTGCTGCGCGCGACATCGCGCGAGAAATGATTGCGGATGTTGTCGCGGCCGCCGGCAGCCAGCCGCTGCCACAGCGCCTCGTCGTGATACACCCGCACGATCGCGGCGGCAAAGCCTTCCGCATCGTCGGCCACCAGCACGTCCTCCTCCGGCTTCAGGAACATGCCTTCGACCGATGGCGTCGTGGCCACCACCGGCAGCCCGTAGCTCATCGCGAGGTTGATCTTGCCCTTGACCCCAGCGCCGTAGCGCAGCGGCGCGATCGACACGCGGCAGCCGTTGAAGTACGGAGTGACATCGGGAACGTAACCGGTGACGAGGAAGTCCTCGGCCGCCAGCGCGCGGATGTTGGGCGGCACCTTGCTGCCGACGATGTAGGTAACGACACCCGGCAGCGAGCGCCGCACATGCGGCAGCACTTCCTGCGCATACCAGAGCACCGCATCCGTGTTCGGCGGATGCTGGAAACCCCCGATGAACACGAGACCCTCGCGCTCGGCCAGCGGCCGGCCAGGCGGAAAGAGTTCATGGATCGTGGCCAGCACCAGCACCCGTGCTTCGGGCACCAGTTCGCCCAGCAGCGATTTTTCGAATGGCGACACCACCAGCGTGACATCGGCACGCCGGATCAACGTCAATTCCTCGTCGCGCTTCGACCGCGCCGAGGCGCGCGCGATGGCGCTGCCTTCCAGTTCGGCCTGCCGTTCGTTGCGCAGAAAGTGGAGATCCACGGTATCGAACACCACCAGCGCGCCAGGGGCGAACGTGCGCACCGCATCGATGTGCTTCACGGCGATGTAATGCCGCGACATGATCACGATGTCGAACTCCTCGCCGCGCTTGGACAACAACTCCGCGATCGACCGCACGAACGGATGGAACAGGACCTCGATGCCGCGTTGCTGCAGTTCACCCACATACGGCTGCCGGTGCTCGAGGTTGTCGGCGACGAACGTGGCCTTGCAGTTGAGCGAGGTCAGGATTTCGAGGATCGCCAGCATCCGCATCGATCCGGCATCGTGATCAGGGGTCAGCATGCACGCGTCTATCACCAGCACGCGCAACTGCGCCCAGCGGTCGCGCTCCAGTTCCGGCCGCACGCCGTTGGCACGGTGCGTGGCCAGCGTCGTGGCCCACTTGGTGGCGAAGGTGCCACGGTTGACGACCTGGTGGCGCTTGACACCCGTGGTCTCGTCGGTGCCCGACGTCTGGCCTTCGAAATGCACGACGACGGCGGCAGGCTGGTAATACACTTTGCGCCCTTCCGCGCGGACCGCAAAGGCCAGGTCGGTGTCTTCGTAATACGCGGGCGCGAAGCGTGCATCGAAGCCACCCAACGCGCGGAACAGTTGCGTGGGAATGGCGAGGCACGCGCCCGAACAGTAGTCGGCCTCCCGCACGTAGTTGTATTCCGGCTTGTCGGGGTTGTCGTCGCGGCCCCAGTTCCACGCCGAGCCATCGCGCCAGACGATGCCGCCCGCTTCCTGCAGACGGCCATCCGGATACACGAGCTTGGCGCCGACGAGCCCCGCGTCCGGATGGTCGCGGAACACGGCCAGCAGCGCGTCGAGCCAGCCTGGCATCACGATCGTATCGTTGTTGAGGAACACGACGATCTCGCCGCGCGCCAGCTCCGCGCCGCGATTGCAGGTGCCGATGAAGCCCAGGTTGGCGCCGTTGCGCTCGAAGCGCGCGCCGGTCACGTTGGCCAGTTCGTCGGCGATCACCACCGGACCCGCATCGTCGATGACGATGACCTCGTAAGTGCCGGCGGCAGTATTGGCCTGCACGCTCTTCAGGCAGGTGAACGTGAGCAATGCCTTGCCATACACCGGGATCACGATCGATACGCGCGGCATGTCCACGGCGGTGAAAACCAGCGGTGTCAGCGCTTCTTCGAGCTTGAACTGCTCCGGCGTCGTCGGCTTGAACGCCGCTTCGCGATTGACCTTGGCCCAGCCGCGGCGTGCCACCGCACCGGGGCCCTCGGCGCGCAACAGCGACCACGCCGACGCCGACAACTGCGGCAGCCGCTTGACGCCGCTGCGCCACGCGCGAAAGCGCGCCAGCATCACTTTGGCGCCATGCCCCGCTTCACGCAGCGGCTTGGTCAGACGCCATGACGTCGAGCCCTCGAGTTCGTCAATGCGATCACGCGCGGCCTCGAGCGAGGACTCGAGATGGTCGGCGTGATGCTGCATCTGGCCGGCACGGACCTGGACCTCGGACACCTGCGCCTGCATCTCCGACATCTGGATCTGCGCGAAGTGAAACTTGCGCTGCGTGGCCACGACTTCGGCCGCGAGCTGTTCGCGGTCACCCTGCGCGCGGTCGCGGATCGCACGGAAATTCTCGAGCTGGGCATTGACGGTACCGATGCGGTGCTTCAGCTCGATCCGCGCCGCCGTATGGCCGCATTCCACGCCGGCCGTGAAGAGCTGGGGCAACGACAGCGGCGGTACCTCGTGCTGGCCTTCCTCGAGAAAACAGTTGCCCACCGCCAGCGCCGGCAGCACGTCGGGCAGCGGCAACGACCGCGCGCGCTCCGGTAGCGGGGCGAGGTACAAAGCGAGGTAGCGCGACGGCGTCATCACGTGGCACCCCGCAGCACGTTGCCGGCGACGGTTCGCCGCGGACGCTCGGGCAGCGCCGTGGCGGCGATCAGCGCGTCGTTCCAGGCCGCGGGCGGCGCATTCCAGGGGACGATCGTCGACCGCGGCACTCCGCGCAGGCGCTCCGGGAAGGCGCCCAGCGCCGACGCCACGATCGGCAAACCCGACTGCAGGGCCACCGACATCGTATAGGCGTAGGTCTCGGGCACCTGCGCGGCAAACAGCAGCACGTCGGGCTTTTCCGCGGCGATGAGGCGGGCGAGTTCGCTGTCGACATACTGGCCGTAGATCGTGAGCGGCACCTCGGGCGCCTGCGGCACCGGCTCGGTGGTGGAACCCAGCACGCGAAACGTCAGCGGCAGGCCGCGGATGCGGGCATCGCGGGCGCACTCTGCGACGACATGCAAGCCCTTTTCCGGCGACAGGTTGCCGAGCACGGCCACCCGCACGATGCGCGGCGCCGGCGGCGGCGAATCCTCGGGATGCGGCCACACATCGATGGCCACATCGGGAAAGTAACCACGGATGCGGGTGCTGACGTCCTCCGATGGCGCGATCACGCGATCCGCATCGCGCAACAGGCGGCCGAAAGCGGCGCGCCAGTCGGCGATGTCGAGCCCCCATTGGCCCGGCCGCTTGGCGAGGCACGCGGCGCAACCCGCAGGTCCCGGTTCGCCGCAATAGCGGCCATCTTCGGTCACCAGGTGGTATTGCGGGCAGATCGCGTAATAATCGTGGAGCGTGCAGTCGTAGGGAATGCCCGTCGCCGCCGGCAACTCGAGAATGGCGCGCGGCTGCAGGTGCACGTGATGGAAGTGCAGGCGATCGACACCGATCGTGCGCAACGTTTCGGCGAGCAGCGGCAATTCGCCAGGCAACGTGAAGTACAGCGCGAAGCTTTCCTCCGCCCGCGGCCAGGACAGCTTGACGGTGTTGCCCACGGCCGGCTCAAGATAAAGCACTTCGCAACGCGCGTCGGCCAGCGCTGCCACATCGTGCATGTAACGCCGGATGCCGCCGCCCCACGGATGCGAAACGAACACCAGCATCCGCTTGCCCGACTGCGCGAGGCGCAGGAGGTCGACGCGGCGGGCGAATGGTCGCGCCGGTTCGCGCTCCAAAGCTTCTTTCTTCTGCGCGATGTAGAGGGGATAGAGGTTGGCCAGCGCCTGCTCCGTGCGATCGGCCAGGCCTTCAGCTTCCTGCGCGCCAAAGGAACCGTGGCCGCTGTGACCGACGAAGACATCGCCCGCCAGCAGGTGCCGGAATCCGGCGCTGCCCGCGCGCAGGCAGAAGTCGATCTCGACGCCGTAGTCGCTGCCCAGTGGGGTGCCATCCAATGCGCCGACGGCGTTGAGGCAATCGCGGCGAAACAGCAGGCACGGCCCATCCACGGCCGGCAGCGCAGCGGAAAGTCCGGTGTTGGCGCGGGCGAACAGCGCATCCAGCGTGGCCACCGATTGGCCGGACGGCAACGCATTGGCGCTGCGTGGCAATGGATAGGTGGCGACCCCGGCGTTGTTGGTGAAGGTGCCGATGACACCCACGCCGCGCGCCGCGGCATGCTGAACCAGCCGGTCGAGCCAGTCGTTGGCCACCTCGGCATCGGACTGCAGCAGCACGACATCGCGATCGCGATGCAGGCCGAAACCGCGATTGATCGCGGCCGCGACACCTTGCCGCGTGGCCTGGCGAATGACGGAGGCGCGGCCGGCGCTTTCGATCTCGCGCAGATACGCGTCGATCTCCGGTTCCACCGACGCGTCGTCGACCAGCACGAGTTCGAGCGGCGTGCGGCAGCGCGCCGCGTGTACGCTGTCGATGCAGCGACGCAGCGCCGGCAACCCGCCATGAATGGGAACGACGATGTCGATCATGCGCATCACCCCGCTCCTCGCACCCGGCGCCGCGCGGCCGCGAACGGATAGCGCAGCCAGCCTTGTGGCGATTCGCGATACTTGAGTTGTGCCTGGGTGGCGGCATGCGCGGCCCGCTCGCCGGCATGAGCCTCCACGCTTTGCTGCCGCGCCTGCGTTTCGCGCACGATCGCCGCGTGGGCGTCGTCCAGTGCGCGCTGCGCGCTCGTCTGGGTGAACGCCAGCGCCGCTTCCAGCGCGGCGATGCGGTCGACGCGCGCGGCGCCGGCCTGCCGTTCGCTGGCCAGCGCGTTGGTCACTTCGATCAACTGCTCGAGCCGGTCCTGGGCAATCTTGCGCGCGTCGAGTTCATCCCAGACCAGCTGCTTTTCGTGCAGCAGTGTGTGGGCATAGTCGTGCCACAGCGCAAGTTCGCCGTCGTCGAAGAGCGAGAGCGCGGGCAACGCGGGCAGCGCCTCGCCCGCGGCGGCGGCAACCACGAGGAAGTACATCGGGGGCGCGGGCGCGGCGTCAAGTTGCACCGCGTTGCCCTTCAGCGCAACGAAGGCAGGGGACGTCGACGATGCACCTTCGGCCCACAGCGCGGACTGCGCGATCACGCGCTGCGCATACCACGCCTGGGTCGGAAATGCCGGCGTGAGCAACTCGGCGAGTTCGGCGCGGTCGAGTTCGCGAACGTGAAAATGATTGTCGATGCCGCCACCCTCGTTGTAGACAGGGCGATTGGGCGACGAGATCACCAACACCCCGCCCGGCGTCAGCACGCGCCGGAACTCGGCCAGCATGGGTGCCTGCGCCGTCAGGTGCTCGATCGTCTCGAACGAAACGACGAGATCGATGCTGGCGTCGGGCAGGGGCAACGCCGTCACCGATGCGGCGACGAAGCGCAGGTTGGACCGCGCGTAGCGCTGCTGCGCATGCGCGACCGCCGAGGCCGACACATCCACCCCCACGACGTTTGCCGCATCGCGGGCGAGCAGGAAGCTGCCATAGCCTTCGCCGGATGCCGCGTCGAGCACCCGCTTGCCTGCAGCCAAAGGCGCCACCACGGCATAGCGATGCCAATGTTCATACCAGATCGCACCGCGCACTTCCGGCAGGAAGCGTTCGCCGGTGAACGTGAGGGGCGTGGCGGAGGGAAGTGTGGAGGCCAAGATCGGGTCGCGGTGCGTGGCGACGCGGGCAGCGGGAACGCCGACGTCGACCAACCCGATATTGTATCCGGCCTGCGCGCCGGGGCCGCACGTGCCGCCGGTCGGGCCCGGGGCGGGGTCCGGCATTCAGCCCAGCGTGAGCGTCACGGGTTGATGATCGGAAACCTGCGTCTCGATGTCGACTTCCACCCCGCGCACGCGCGGCCGCAGGTCTTCGCTGACGAAGATGAAATCGCAATGCAGCAGCGGATCGTCCAGTTTCATCTTGACGAAGATGTTCATCGTCGGCGGGTGCGGGACGCCGGGATGCGCCAGCTCCCACGCGTCGAAGAGACGGGGCGTGCCATCGTCGAAAGGCGCCCTCATCCGCGCATGCAGCGGATCGTCCGGCTCGAGGTTGAAATCACCGGTGATGATCGTCGCCGCCGGACGCGGCAACGTTTCGTAGGGACCGCCGTCGTAGCCCGTCGAGCGCGGATCACGGGCGTAGCCGCTGCCCTCCGCATACAGCGCGCGCAGCGCCTCCACCTGCGCCGAGCGTTTCTTCAGCGAGTAGTACTCGAGATGCGTCGTGACGATGCGCACCGGCCCGAACGACGCTTCCACCACCGCTTCGACGGCGATGCGCGGCATGCCCGACACGTCCTGGTCCGCCGGATAGGGCAACAGGTGGCGGAAGGTCTGCAACACCGGCAGGCGCGTGAGGATCAGGTTGCCGAAGCGCCGCCGTCGGCCATGGTCGCCCGGATGATCGACCGCGATCCCCGCGACGGCGGTATAGCCGGGCAACAGCGCCGCGAGCGCCGCGAACTGATCTTCATCCGTGGCGCCCGCCAGGCGCGGATGCGCAAAGTTGTCGGCCACTTCCTGCAGGCACAGCACGTCGAAATCGGCGAGTTGCCGCGCATGCGCCACCACGCGCGCGGCATCGACGCGCAGATCCACGCCGCGGCACCACTGGATATTCCAGGTGATGAGTTTCATTTGATCCCGGCCCGCATGAACGATTGCACGAACTGCCGCTGGAAGAGCAGAAAGGCCACCAAGAGCGGCGCCGTGGTCAACAGCGTGGCGGCGGTGATGATCGACCAGTCGATGCCCTGGTCGGTGGCCGAGAACACCTGCAAACCCACGGTGACCGGCCGCGACTCCACCGAATTGGTGATGATGAGCGGCCACAGGAAGTTGTTCCAGTGGTAGCTGACGCTGACCAACGCATAAGCGAGATACGTGGGTCGCGCCAGCGGCACGTAGACCTTCCACAGCACCTGCAACGGCGTGCAGCCTTCCATTCGCGCCGCTTCGTCCAGTTCGCGCGGCACCGTCTTGAATGTCTGTCGCAGCAGGAAGATGCCGAAGGCGGATGCCATGTATGGCAAGCCGATCGCAAGGATGGTGTCCTTCAGGCCCAGCCACGTCATCGTCCGGTAGTTCTCGACGATGAGGACATCAGGCATCACCATCAACTGGACCAGCACCAGCGCAAACAAAACGTCGCGGCCGGGAAACTCGAAACGCGCGAACGCATAGGCCGCCAGCGTGGTCAACACCATCTGCGCCACCAGGACCATGGCGACCAGCACGACGGTGTTGAAGAAATAGCGGGCGAACGGCGCCGCGCTCCATGCCTTGGCAAAATTGTCGAGTGTCAGCGGCGCCAGCAGTTCGAAGCGCGTGGAGAATTCAGCCGGGTGAAACGCGGTCCAGAACGCGTACAGCAGCGGCAGCACCCACAGCAGGCCGAGCAGCCACGCTGCCGCCGTCTCCAGCACGCGCGCGGCGCCGGGCACAGTCTTGATGGCAGGGATGGCGGTGCCGGCGCTCATTGGTAATGCACCTTCCGCTCGAGGAAGAAGAACTGCGCCAACGCCACCAGCCCCAGCAGCGCCAGCAACACCACGGTCAACGCCGCGGCGTAGGCCGAGTCCCAGAAGCGGAACCCGATTTCGTAGACGTAGTACAGCAGCAGCGCGGTGGCGTTGTCCGGCCCGCCGCGCGTCATCACGAATACATGGTCGACCAGGCGGAACGCATTGATGATCGCGTTGACCAGCACGAAGAGCGTGGTGGGCATCAGCAACGGAAACGTCACGCGCCGAAAAAAATACCACCGCGAAGCGCCTTCGATGGCGCCCGCTTCCCTGAGGCTGGGCGACATCGACTGCAACGCGGCGAGGTAGAAGATCATGAAGAAGCCGGCTTCCTTCCAGATCGTGACCACCATCAGCGCCGGCAGCGCGGTTCCCTTGCTGCCCAGCCAGTTGTGGCTGCCGGCGCCGAACGCGCCCAGGAAGCGTTCGAGCAGGCCGTATTCGGGCGTGTAGAAGAAGAGCCAGATGTTGGCCACCGCGATCATCGGCAGCACCGTCGGCGTGAAATAGGCGAGACGCAGGAAGCCGCGCCCGGCGATGCGGTCGTTGACCCAGATCGCCATCAATAGCGCGATCGCGATCGATACGGGGATCGTGCCGGCCGCGTACCAGAAATTGTTGAGGAGGCTCTGCCAGAAGATGGGGTCGTCCACCAGCTGGCGATAATTGTCGATGCCCACGAACACCACCGGGCGAGCGCCCTTGGGCGTGGAGAAGAAGCTGTGCCAGAGCGTGGCCACCGCCGGGTAATGCGTGAACAGCGCGAGCAGCGCCATCGCCGGCAGCAGCAGCAACCAGCCGTGGATCCATTGGGAGGTGCGGGTCATCGTGAAGCGTCAGTGAATATCGCTGCAGGCAGCTTTGAGGAAATCGACAAACGCGCGCACCTTCGGCGACAGGCTTCCCTGCCGCGGCAGGACCGCGTAGATCGCCCGGTTTTCGGGGGCAAGACCGGCGAGAATCTCCGTGAGCCGACCCGAGCGCAGATCGTCTTCCACATGCAGCCGCGCGGTCATCATGATGCCGAGTCCCGCCAAGGCCATGGCCCGGATCACCTCGCCGTGATTGGCGACCAGGTTGCCGTTGACGCGCACCTGCTCGATCGTATCGCCTTTCCTGATTGGCCAGCTGGCGTTGAGCGTGGCGCCGCGCGATACGAGGCAATTGTGATGGAGGAGGTCCTCGGGTGTCGCGGGAATGCCATGTTCGGCCAGGTACGCGGGCGCCGCGCAGAAAACGCGACGATAGGGCGCGAGCCTGAACGCCACCAACCCCGGGTCCACCGCCTCGGCAATCCGCACGGCCACGTCGATGCGCTCCTGAAACAGGTCGACCTTGGCCACCGACAGGTCGAGGTCGATCGACACCTTGGGATATTGCTTCGCAAACGCGGGAAGGTGCGGTGCAATGCGCAGCAACCCGAACAACATGGGCGCCGTTACGCGCAGCGGGCCGGCCGGCTCGCCGCGCACCTCGGCGACGTCGGCCTCGGCCTGGTCCAGCTCCCGCATGATCCGGACGCAGTGCTCGTAGAACCGCTGACCCGCCTCGGTGATGAACAGGCGGCGGGTCGTGCGATTGACGAGGCGCGCCCCGAGTTGGGCTTCCAGTGACGACACGTGCTTGCTGATCGTGGCGGGTGTGACGCCTGAGCGCCGCGCCACCTCGGAAAAACTCTGCAACTCCACGACGCGCGCGAACACCCGCAGCGACGCCAGGTCCTTGAGACCGGTGCCGGCATGACTACCGGTCGACGGCGCTGCCTTCATGTCTATTTCCCGAGTTTCCCGCAGAGATTGGAACAAATGATATTCCACTGCCTGGATTGTCGCCAACGCCGAAGCTGCGCAAACTCAGCGCCATAACATGCGGGCATCCCGCTGGAGGAGCAGGGTTTCATGCGGCTGGCCAGTTTCAACCATCACGGGCGTGAGGGCTTCGGCATTGTCCGCGACGATCACATTCTTGATCTCGCGGGCGAGGTCGCCACGCTCCGGGCGGCGCTGGCCACATGGGGGCTGGCCGGGATCGAGACCCGCGGCAATTCCGGCGGGGTCCGCGTGCCCATCGCGGAACTGACGTGGCTGCCGCCCATCACCGATGCCGACAAGATCATCTGCGTGGGACTCAACTATCACCTGCACGCCAAGGAAGCCGGCATGGCCACACCCACGCGGCCGTCGCTGTTCATCCGCTTTGGCGAATCGCAGGTAGCGCAAGGCGCGCCGGTGGTCCGTCCGCGCGCGTCCACCCAATTCGATTATGAGGCTGAACTTGCGGTAATCATCGGCAGCCCGGCCCGGCACGTGGCCGAGGATGATGCCGACGCATTCGTCGCGGGCTATGCGTGTTTTGCCGAAAACTCGCTGCGCGACTGGCAAAAGCACGCCACCCAGGCCACGCCCGGCAAGAACTTTGCCGCCAGCGGTGCGTTCGGACCGTGGATCGTGACGCCCGACGAAGCCGGACCGGTGGCGGACATGACCGTGGTGGGGCGTCTCAACGGCCGCGAAATGCAGCGCGACTCTGCGGCCAACATGATCTTTTCGGTACCCCAGCTCATCGCCTACATCTCCACCTTCACCACGCTGCTGCCGGGTGACGTCATCGTGACCGGAACACCCGCAGGCGTGGGTTTCACCCGCACGCCACCGGTGTGGCTCGTCCCCGGGGATGTATTTGAAGTCGACATCTCCGGCGTGGGCATCCTGCGCAACGCGGTCATCGACGAACCTGTCTAGAAAGCAACCCATGACAAATCCGCTGCTTTGGCTTACCGAACAGGAAGTCGTCGCCCTGGTCGGCCTGGACGATGCCATCGATGCGCTCGAGCGCGGCCTGCGCTCGCTCGGACAGGGGCACGCATTCAACGTGCCGAAGGCCCTGGGTGGCTGGGGCGACGGATCGTCGATGCATTCGCTCGGTTCGGGCGCACCCGAACTCGGCTACGTCGGCTTCAAGAACTGGGTGCACACCAAGCGCGGCGCCAATGCGCTGTTCATGTTGTTCAATGCCGCCGATGGCACCATCGCGGCCGTGATCGAGGCTGCCGCGCTGGGCCAACTGCGTACCGCGGCGATGACCGGCGTGGGCACCCGGTGGCTGGCGCAGCCCGCTGCCGACGACTTGGCGTTGATCGGCACCGGCATGCAATCCATCACGCAGGTCGCCGCGATCCACGCCGTGCGGCCGCTGCGCCGCGTACGCGTGTGGAGTCCGACGGCCGACAAACGCCGCGCGTTCGTCGACAAGCTGGCGGCCCAGTTCGAATTCAAGGTCGAGGAAGCCACGACCCTGGAGGCCGCGACCCGCGATGCGTCGATAGTCACGCTGGTCACGCGCGCCACGGACCCGTTCCTGACGGCGTCGATGCTGGCCCCGGGCACCCATCTCAATGCCGTGGGCGCCATCCTGCCGGCCAACGCCGAATTCGACCAGGATGTGTTTGCGCGCGTCGGCCTCATCGCCGTCGACGATGTGCCCAACGTGCGGCGGGCGTCGCGCGAGTTCATCGAGCGCTTTGGCGGCGACACCGCCGACTGGAGCGCGGTGCGTCCGATCAGCAACGTGGTGGCGCAAGGTGCAGGACGTCCGGCAACGTGCGATATTTCATTATTCAAGGCCATGGGCATGGGACTCTCTGACCTGTCCGTGGCCGTCATGGTGCTCGAGCGTGCGCGGGCGCAGGGAAGCGGACGTACGCTTCCGCATCCGGTACGCGCGATGCCCCGCTTTTCTTCCATGGCCGAAAAGGCCTGACAGGAGACCGCTGTGACTCAACCCTTCAGCCTCATCGATGTCAGCGCGCAGGCGCCCCGCCGCCAGCACCACTGGCCCTCCGTGATCGTGCCGCGCGCGGTCATCGACGCGGAAATCGAACGCCTCGCCTCCATCGCCCGCCCCGATAGCGGCCGCCGCGCCACTTCCGTCGCCCATCCCGACAATACCGGGCCGGCGCCTGCATTTGCGCCGGGCATCGACGTGACGATCGAAGTGCTGAAACCCGGCGAAGTGTCGTCGCCGATCTCGCGCAACTCGTCGATGGTGGACATGTGCATCCGCGGCGAAGGCGTGGCCATGATCGGCAGCCGCCAGTTCGCCGTGGAGCGCTTCGACGTGTGGAACACCCCGTCGATGGCGCCGTATCACTATCGCAACGACGGCCGTGACCTGTTCGTGCGTATGTCCTACAGCAATGCACCGCTGCTGGAACGCCTCGAAGTGCACTACGTGGACACCAACCCGAAGCTGATCTCCGGAACCACCCCGGCGGGCCCCGCCGGCGGCGCCCGAGCACGCGACCAGGCCGAAAACATTGCTTTGAGCGCGGACGGCGCGCGGCTGCTGGGCTACGAATACCTGATCGACATCGACACGGTCGAGTGGGAGCCGTTGCTGTGGAAATGGCGTGACGTCAATCCGCACCTCGACAAGGTGTACAAGCGCGACCTCAACTACACCGGTCGCCACCTCTACCTGCTCTACAACCCCGCCACCGAGCGCCGGATGGGCACGTCGCCGTGCTTCTTCGCCACCATCGCGAAATACCCCCCCGACAAGTTGGACCAGCCGCACCGGCATGTATCGGCCGCGATCAACTATTACTTCGTCGGCCACGGCAAGAGCGCGGTGATGGGCAAGCGCCTCGAATGGGAAGCCGGCGACCTGCACCTGTCGGCGCCGGGGTGGGCCGTGCATCACCATGGCTCGCGCGAGCAGGGGTTCTGCGCGCTCACCATCCAGGACCATCCGCTGCATATCGCGATGGACTCGCTGCTCTGGCAGGAGACGATGAAGGCGCCCATCCTGAAGCTCGGCTCGCAACTGGGCTTCCAGACCAACCTGGCCACGCTCGAACCGGCCTGAACATGGGGACCACGCTGGCGCCCCCGCCCGCGACCGTGGATCACGCGCGGTTGCGGCACGAATTGCGCGACCTGTTCGAGGAGGTCGCCGACCTGCTCGACGACGATCGTCCCGAAGACCTGCCCGCCTATTTCACCGACGACTGTCTCTACAAGGTCATTTCACGCGAAAACCATAGCCAGGGACTTCCCGCCGGCACGTTCTATTGCGACGGCAACGGCATGTTGCGCGATCGCATCCTGGCGATGCGCGAAACGCAGGTCTATGAGCCCCGCTCGTGGCGGCATTTCATCAGCGGCGTGCGCGTGCTGGCGGTAGAGGGCGACACCATTCGCTCGCGCGCCAACTTCCTGGTCACGGAAAGCATGTCCGAC
>JANMCS010000388.1:0-8240 GCA_031361405.1 Betaproteobacteria bacterium | reverse complement strand
TCTTGTACTTGGCCCACAGGTCGTCCAGCGGACGCAGCCAGCCGTTCTTCGCATACGACACGATCGACGAGTCGATCACGTAGACGATGTCGAACGTCGGCGCCTTGGACGACATGGCGATCGTCACCAGCTCGCCCATCTTGTCGAACGGCATCAGCTGGGTGTTGACTTCCACGCCTGGAAGCGCCGTCTTCATCTTGCCAGCCCAGAATTCGAGGGCCGGGTAACGATGGCTGATGAGCTGCACCGGATCCGCGGCGAACGCGCGGCCGGCCCAGCTCAGCCCGCCGCCGGCGGCCAAGCCCGCGGCCGAAATGTGCTTGATGATCCTGCGACGATCGGGATTCTGAATGCTCATGCTTGTCTCCTCCAACGTTGTGACTTGCAGTCTAGCGAGCCGCGCCTGCGGGTCAAACGAAAGTTTCTAGGGGCGCCACCAAGAAAATCTCGGGCTCAGGGGTTCACCTCGACCGCCGTGTGGCCGGGCTCGGGCGCCGACTCGGCGAAGGCGCCCTTGATGCGCAGTGATGCGATGCGCGCGGCGCTGAAGCCGAACTCGCGCAGCACCTCGTCAGTGTGCTGGCCGAGCAACGGCGCGGGATAGCGCACCTGCTGAGGCGTCCCGCTCAGCTTGACCGGAAAGCCGAGCGCGTTGACGGTGCCCTCGGCCGGATGCTCGATCTGCATCACCATCTGCCTGGCCACCGCCTGCTCGCTCGCGAGCGCCTCGGCGTAGGTGTGGATCGGCGCCGCGGGAACCCCCACAGCAAGCAGGGCCGCGATCCACTCGTCGGCGCGTCGCGTCGCCAGCGCGGCCTCGATTTCCTCGATAAGCGCGACACGGTGTTTCAGCCGGTCGACGTTGGTCAGGAACCGCGGATCGGCCGTCAGGTCCTGGCGGCCAATCACGCCGCACAGGCTGCACCACAGCTTCTGGTTCGCGGCGCCGATGACGAACGGTCGATCGGCCGCGCTCACGGCCTGGTAAGGGGCGCTCATCCGATTCGCGCTGCCGATTGGCGCAGGCACTCTCCCGGTCCCCCAGTATTCTGAGACTTCCCAGATCGACAGGCCGAGCGCGCTTTCGAACAACGACGCGTCGATGTACTGGCCGGCGCCGCCGTGCTCCAGGCCGATCACGGCACTGAGAATAGCGTACGCGGCAAACAGGCCAGCGCCGAGGTCGGCGATGGGCACGCTGGACTTCACCGGCGCGCCGCCGGCGTGTCCGGTCACGCTCATGATGCCCGTCATCGCCTGCGCGATCAGGTCGAATCCGGGCCGCGCCGCCCACGGTCCGGTCTGGCCGAAGCCCGAGATGCTGGCGTACACGAGGCGCGGATTGATCTTGCTCAGGGTCGCGTAATCGATCTCCAAGCGGGCTGCGACGCCAGGCCGGTTGTTTTCCACCAGGACGTCGGCGCCGCGAACGAGCTCGTAGAAGGCCTCGCGGCCGGCGGGGCTCTTCAGGTTAATTTCGACGCTGCGCTTGTTGCGGTTGAGCGCCAGGAAGCCGCCGCTGTCCGCGCCCTTGAGGCGAAAGCCCATCGCGCTACGCGTCTGGTCGCCCTTGCCGGGGGGCTCCACCTTGATGACATCGGCACCCATGTCGCCGAGCAGCATGCAGCAGAATGGCCCGGCCATAACCTGGCTGACGTCGAGGACCTTGAGATGCGAAAGCGGAAGCGCCATATCGTCGTTCCCTGATTGTCCGATCCGGTCCCGCCGACCTGAATGCGCTAACGCGCCGGACCTTAGGCACGAAGTCTAGGAAGCGTGCCGGGGCGCGGCAAGCGACTTTTTCTTGATCCGCGAGCAAGGAAAACTTTGGGGCTCCCGCACAAGTTTTTCTATTGGGCAGCCCGAGAAAAGATCGATTGGAGAGGCGCGCGCCGCTGCCTAGACTTGTCGCCATGCTTGCCGCGCGCCGCGCCATTCACTCACGTCCACCGCTGGAAGAGAAACGATGACAGGCTTCGTATCGATCGATCGCAGCGAGATCACCGCCACGGTGACGCTCGCCAATCCGGAACGCATGAACGCCCTCGACACGACGATGTGGCGCGAGCTCGAAAAGGCGTTCGTGGCGCTGTCCGCGGACGACGGCCTTCGCTGCATCGTCCTTCGGGGCGCCGGCGACAAGGCGTTCGCCGCGGGCGCCGACGTCGCGGAATTCACGACCGTGCGTTCCAACCGCGACCAGGCCGTTGCCTACGCCCGCATAACGCATGCGGCACTGCAGGCCATCGCCCACTGCGTCCATCCGGTGGTTGCGCAGATCCACGGCGTGTGCGTCGGCGGTGGGCTGGAGATCGCATCGATGTGCGACCTGCGCATTTGCGGCGAGTCGGGCCGCTTCGGCATCCCGATCAAGCGCCTCGGGCTCGTCGTGTCATACCACGAGCTTACGAGCCTGATCGCGCTCGTGGGCAGCGCCGCTACGCTCGAGATCCTGCTCGAGGGACGCGTGTTCGGTGCAGACGAGGCGCTGGCGAAGGGACTGGTCAATTGCGTCGTTCCCGACGCCGAGGTCGAACGGAAGGTCGACGCCACCGTCTCGCGCATCGTCGAAGGCGCGCCGCTGGTCGCGCGCTGGCACAAGCGGTTCGTGCGCCGGCTCGCCGATCTGGTGCCTGTGACCGACGACGAAATGGACGAGTGCTACTTCTGTTTCGACACCGAGGACTTCCGCATTGGCTATCGCGCATTTCTCGACAAGCGCAAGGCCGTGTTCACGGGTCGCTAGTTGCTCCCTCCGGGCTCCCCTTTGCCACCTCGCGGCGGATCCAGCCGGCGAACGCTGCAATTAGCGGATCGTCGGCGCGCGACTCCGGATAGACGAGAAAATACGAAAACTCCACGGGCAAACTGATGTCGAACGGCCGGACCAGGCGGCCAGCCGCGAGATCCCCTTCGACCCAGTTCTTCTTGGCGAGCGCGACGCCGAGTCCGTCGATCGCCGCGTTGATGACGATGTGACTTGGCCAGAACGATAGCCCGCGCGCCGCATCGACGCCCGTGACCCCCGCGCGCCGCAACCAGGCGGCCCAGTCGGGATTGCTGCCGTCGTCGTAAGTGCTGGTGTCGTGCAGCAGCGCGTGGTACTTGAGGTCGGCAGGTTCGTGTAGCGGATGCCCGCCTTCAAGCAACAGGGGGCTGCATACCGGAAAGACTTCGACCGGCAGGCAAAGCTCCGAATGCATCCCTGGGTAGACGCCTCGTCCGTAGCGAATGTCGACGTCATAGTCGTCCCGCGAAAAATCGACGAGCTTCGCCGACGTCGATACCTTCAAGTCGATTTCGGGAAGCTCCTTCAGGAAGCGTTGCATCCGCGGAATGAGCCACTTGACCACGAACGTGGGCGGCACGTTCACCTTAAGGGTCTTCGGCTTGCCACGCGAATGCAAGTTGCGCGTCGCTTCCGCCAGCTGCCGGAACGCCTGCTCGATCGAGGGGAGGTAATCCCGACCCGCTTCGGTTAGCACCAGCGCGTTCCCCTGGCGGTGGAACAGCTCGACTCCGAGGCTCTCTTCGAGCGTCTTGATCTGGTGGCTCACCGCTGCCGCAGTGACGAAAAGCTCCTCGGCCGCCCGCGTGAAATTAAGGTACTTTGCCGCGACAGCGAAGGTGCGCAGCGGGTTGAGGGGTGGTAATTGTCGCGGCATTCGTGGTCGCCCAAGCGTCGCAACCATACAGGAAGCTCATATACTGCCGCAAGGCGCGAAGCGTGTGTCCGAGGCGGTCCGAACGCCGGCGCGGATCGCCGAGCAGTACTGTGGCCGCAACCACGGCACGTTTCCCGGCGATGACGCGGGAGCGGCCTTGAAGCGCGAGTGATAAGCGGTAGCCTGTAATCATACGAGTCGACCTCGCGTGAACTACGGGAGCTGCGGATGAACGAACTGCAAAGGGTCAACCGACAACGTGCGACGTTGCCGACCATTATCGGGCAGGCGCCCGCGCGTTTTCCCATCGGTGGCACGATTCGCGCTGGGATCAGATCAGCGCAGAGCGTGACAGGGCTCGGGCCACGGAGGAGCGTCGATCAACGCTGACCACGAGGATCATTGCTGCACGCGACGCGCTCGCCAAGCGGTTATCAACCCTCAACCAGGATCGCGAACGCGCGGTGGCGCGCCTTAAGAGGCTAGCGATTGAGCTGGACCAGGCACGCGCTCTGGCCCGACAGCCATTCGCGATGTTGCGCACCAAGGCGGAGGGCTTGCGACCGCAGGCCGGGGATGCGGCGTTGCGTGCCGCCGGCCTCAAGCAACGGTTCGGCTTGAGCGAGGCGGTTCCCTGTAGCGGCACGACTTGCAGCCGCGCTGCCAGCTATTGGCCGACGCGGGGGAGGCGCAGTGTTGGAGGACTCCGGTCTGAACGTTCTAGGTTTCCGGATGACTGCATTCGAGGGGCAGGAACGTCGTTTCAAGCGCGATGTGTGGACGTGGGTCGTAAACTTTACCTTGCTGCCATGCTCGACGGCGGGACTCGCCGCGTCGTTGGCTGGTCGATGGCAGCCCGCATGCCGGCGAAGCTGGTGTGTGATGCGCTGACGATGGCGTATTTCCGCCGCCGGCCGAGGCCGGGGTCTTCTGGAGCGCCGGCGCGCCATGAAATTTCGTTCACCTGCTACGCTCTCCAGGCGATGATGAACTACAATAAGCTCCTCCTTGCACTGCTCTCCACAGTTGTGCATTGCACTGCATTCGACTGCGATGGCGAAGATGCGCGGACGCCGTATGCAGTTGATGATGCAATTAAATTACGTAAGCCCCTCACGGACTGTTAATCCACCGCTCTACCGTTAACGCATCCTTAGTCGAAACTGAACTGGTTCGACTTCTAATTCAGGAATCGGGTCCCCGCAACCACATTCCCAAGGCCCGCCGCAACGCGGGCCTTTGCATTGGTGAACCAGGGAGCCACGCCATGCCGCAAATCCCTCACGCCGACGTCATACAGCAGCTCGCACCCTCAGGTACGCTGCGTGCCGCGATCAATTTCGGCAATCCGGTGCTGGCCCAGCGCGATGCGGTCGGCGGCGAAGTGCGTGGCGTCTCAGTGGACCTGGCGCGCGAAGTGGCCCGGCGGCTCGATGTGCCCGTGCAGTTCGTTCCCTATGACGCTGCGGGCAAGGTCTTCGAGGCGTTGCAAGCCAACGCCTGGGACATGGCCTTCCTGGCGATCGACCCCAAGCGCGCGACCGAAATCGCATTCACCGCGCCGTACGTGATCATCGAAGGTTCCTACATGGTGTTGCAGACGTCGCCATTGCAGGTCATTGCGGATGTCGATCGCGCGGGCGTGCGTATCGCGGTCGGTAATGGCAGCGCCTACGAACTTTACCTCTCGCGCACGCTGCAGCACGCGCAGCTCGTGCGTTTCGCCACGGGCCACGAGGCGATTGCCGCGTTCCTGCGCGACGGTCTCGACGCGGTGGCGGGCGTGAAGTCGCCGCTGCAGAAATTTGCCAGCGATCGTACCGACCTGCGCGTGATGGACGGTCGCTTCATGGCCATCGAGCAGGCGGTGGGGATGCCGAAGGGGCGGGGCAGCCCGGAAGCGGCAGACCGCACGCTGCAATTCCTGCGCGCCGTGGTCGAGGATGCGAAAGTGTCGGGCCTGGTCGCGGCGGGATTGGCCCGTACAGGGCAGCACGACGCGCAGGTGGCGCCGCCCGCCGCGCCGTAAACCGATGACGACATCCCCATTGACGCCAGCCATTGCATCAGGCCATCCGGCAATCGTCGCCGGTGTCGGCATGGTCCCGTTCGCCAAGCCTGGCGCGGGTCCTGCCTACAACGTGATGGGTGCGCAAGCGGTACGTCTGGCACTGGCCGATGCCATGCTGACCTACGCGGACGTGCAGCAGGCCTACGCCGGCTATGTATACGGCGATTCCACCGCCGGCCAGAAGGTGCTCTACGACGTGGGCATGACCGGCATCCCGATCGTCAACGTCAACAACAATTGCGCCACCGGTTCGACCGCGTTGTTTCTCGCGCGACAGGCCGTGGCCAGCGGCGCCGTCGATTGCGCGCTGGCGCTGGGCTTCGAGCAGATGGCGCCCGGCGCACTTGGCACCGTCTTCAACGACCGCCCCACGCCGTTCGAACGCTTCGATGCCGCCACCGACGCGTTGGTCGACTGGCCCGGCGTGCCCCTGGCGCTGCGTTATTTCGGCGGCGCGGGCAAGGCGCACATGGACCGTTACGGCACGTCGCTCGCCACCTTCGCGGAGATCCGCGCCAAGGCCAGCCGGCACGCGGCCAACAATCCGTTGGCGCTGTTCCGCAATGTCGTCACGGCCGATGACGTCCTGGCCACGCCCGTGCTCATCCCCGGCGTGATGACCCGCCTGATGGCGTGCGCGCCCACCTGCGGCGCGGCTGCAGCCTTGCTGGTGTCCCCGGCGTTTGCGCAACGGCACGGCCTGATGACGAAAGTGCGCATCGAAGCGCAGGCGATGACCACTGATACCGCCTCAACCTTCGATGCGGGCGACATGATGCGGGTCGTGGGGGTCGATATGACGCGTTCGGCGGCCGATGCCGTTTATGCGGCGGCCGGCATCGGGCCGGAGGATGTCGACGTGGTCGAATTGCACGACTGCTTCGCGCACAACGAATTGCTGAGCTACGAGGCGCTGCAATTGTGCGCGGAGGGTGCCGGCGAAGCCTTTGTGCGTGCCGGCGACAACACCTACGGCGGCCGCGTGGTGACCAATCCGTCCGGCGGCCTCTTGTCCAAAGGTCATCCGCTGGGCGCCACCGGCCTCGCGCAGTGCTACGAGCTCGTGCACCAGTTGCGCGGCACGGCGCAGGCCCGGCAGGTGCCCGGCGCCCGGATCGGGCTGCAGCACAATCTCGGGCTGGGCGGCGCCTGCGTCGTCACGCTCTATCGGTCGGATTGAGCGGGTTGCGCGAGGCTGAAGCCTCGCCTACGGATAATTTTCGGCAACCTTGTATCGATGGGGCAAATTCCCGCCGGCCCGTAGGCAAGGCTTCATCCTCGCGGGACAACCCGCTTCGTTGCGCGAGATCGGAGGCGAACACGCACTTGAGCGTGGGGCGCGGACCCGCCAAAAGCTAGAATACGGGCTGGACGGGCGCCACCGGCGCCCGCAGGGAGCGGTCGTGGTCGCGGATACTTCACCCAAGCAACCGGCAGCCTCGCTTGCCGACTGGCAG
Organism: Betaproteobacteria bacterium; assembly: GCA_031361405.1. Taxonomy (GTDB): domain Bacteria; phylum Pseudomonadota; class Gammaproteobacteria; order Burkholderiales; family Casimicrobiaceae; genus VBCG01. The sequence continues at coordinate 1,047 of JANMCS010000388.1, read as the reverse complement.
CGCGCGGCGGCCAGGAGCGCGCCGGGCAGCGACGTTGACAGCCTCGTCTGGCACACGCCGGACGGTATCGCCATCAAGCCGTTGTATACGGCGGCCGACGTGGCGGGGCTGCCCTATACGGACACGCTGCCCGGTTTCCCGCCCTATGTGCGTGGCCCGCAGCCCACGATGTACGCGGTGCGGCCGTGGACCATCCGCCAGTACGCCGGGTTCTCCACCGCGGAGGAATCCAACGCGTTCTACCGGCGCAATCTCGCGGCGGGCGGGCAGGGCGTGTCGGTGGCCTTCGATCTCGCCACGCACCGCGGCTATGACTCGGATCATGAGCGCGTGGTGGGCGATGTCGGCAAGGCCGGGGTGGCCATCGATTCCGTCGAGGACATGAAGATCCTGTTCGACGGCATTCCGCTCGACCAGGTGTCGGTGTCGATGACGATGAACGGCGCGGTGCTGCCGGTGCTGGCGGGCTACATTGTCGCGGCCGAGGAGCAGGGGGTGGCGCAGGCGCAGCTCTCGGGCACCGTGCAGAACGACATCCTCAAGGAGTTCATGGTCCGCAACACGTACATCTATCCGCCCGAACCTTCGATGCGGATCGTCGCGGACATCATCAGCTACACCGCGCAGCACATGCCGAAGTTCAATTCGATCTCGATCTCCGGCTATCACATGCAGGAAGCGGGGGCGAACCAGGCGCTGGAACTGGCCTTCACGCTGGCCGACGGCCGCGAGTACGTGCGCGTGGCGCTGGCGCGCGGCATGGATGTCGATGCGTTCGCGCCGCGGCTGTCGTTTTTCTTCGGCATCGGGATGAATTTCTATCTCGAGATCGCCAAGCTGCGTGCGGCGCGGCTCCTGTGGTGGCGGATCATGACCACGTTCGCGCCCAAGTCGCAGAAATCGCTACTGCTGCGCACGCATTGCCAGACGTCGGGCTGGTCGCTCACCGAGCAGGACCCGTACAACAACATCGTGCGCACCACGGTGGAAGCGATGGCCGCGGTGTTCGGCGGCACGCAATCGCTGCATACCAACGCCTTCGACGAG